>NZ_JNKX01000008.1:28384-169788 GCF_000702225.1 Bacteroides sp. Ga6A2
GTACGTCCAAGGTACGTCCAAGGTACGTCCAAGGTACGTCCAAGGTACGTCCAAGGTACGTCCAAGGTACGTCCAAGGAAGGTAGTGAACTAATGAAAAAACAAATGCTTCCGAAGGCAAATTGCACACTCATTTTTCGCAGGACGTTACGACCGACGTTGTTTGGCTGAGCCGTTTTATCTTCAGCTGTTGGCGTAATATACAGATAATCATGCGCAGCGTTAGATTATGCGGTTTTTAGGGTCTACGAATAAGAACATTCCGACAATATCGAAGATTAAAATGCTGTAATTGTAGATTGTTGCCATTATGAACTTTTCCCTCATATCTTTAGTGCTCATGGCGCAATCGAACTCTGTGAATTTTCTTTGGGCTATTATATCAGTAAAGATGCTTATTACAAACAACATAACACCTGTGGCAATATATATTATAAAGAGAAGATTTTCTTTTTGGGGTAAGAAGAGGTTCATAAATAATGTCTCGATAACAAAAAAAGTCAGAAGTGAGAGAAATGAACGCAGACCGATGGCATTGCAAATAATGTAATCTCTGTCGTAAGAACCGTGAGAAGTATTTCTTAAGAAATTGAAAATAACATAGTTTGTCATCAAATAGAAATCTATCATCTTTTTTATGCTAAATACGTTTTTGCCTAATTCATGAGAATATTGCAAAGTTATACAAAAAACGCCAAAGTTTAGTGGATATTAGCTTTATTTTATCGAATAAGTGATATTCGCTTAGTGAGTCGGCAGGGAATGCAACGCCGGTGCTATAAGGCTGTCGAACCGTGCAATGTCTTGCGGTTTAAGCCAAAGAATATCGGCTATGGTAAAATCTCTCCTGAATGTGTGTCTTGTCCTGATGTTGTAGACAAGGCATACCTTTTCTTTGATTCTAAGTGTGGCATAGTTAGTCTTTGCGCAAAGCGGCTCAGCAGTAAAAATGAAAGTATGGCAAGTGCTTTCTTCATTCCTTTAATTCTGAAGTCTTGGCTTTGTAGAACAAATTCGGTCCATCCCATTTCTTGCACATCATAAAATAGAAGTCGTGATTTTGGCTGAAGAAATAGCAGCCAGAAACGCAATAAGTGAAAGTCGAAGCAATCTCGGCACATAGCGTTGCGCCTGATGTTGACAGGCGATAGAAGCGAAACCACACAAATTCGTCGGAGTCGAATTCTTCGGAAGCCGCGCAAAGTGTGCCGTCAAAATTGTAGGAATTAAACATGTCTTGGCTTATGCGCTGAGCCTTTGAGTTGTAAAGGTAGCTTCGGCTTTCCATCGGCATTGGAATGTGCAGAATGTAGAGTGAGTCGCCTTCGTCGGTTATTATTCTGTGGGCTTTGTCTATTTTTAAGTCATCGCAACCTACGGTGAAGAATATTCCGTTTTGTTTATGGACATCGTAAATTTTCCGAAGCGAGTCCTCCTTGTAAAACTCTCTTGCCAACCGTTTCACGAATGCGGTGTTCTGTAGCGGTTCGGGCTGTTTAAGAGGATGACGGGCGGCTTCTTCGTATTCTTCTTTTGTTATTCTTTCGATTTCTACTCCGGTGACTTTCCTCATCAGTTTGTTGGAAGATGTGGTGGATGCGTTGCCGATTGTGTCTGTTGTTATGTAGATTGATTCGGCATCGCATATTGTTTCTGGCTTTTCTGTATTGCTATGCGCCTGAGGTGCGATGCGTTTGCTTCTTGAACACGAAGTTGCTTGCAACAGCATTGCGATTGTTAAGATGTAAAAGAGTGCTTTCATTTTTTGTGTTACTATTCTGTTAATAATAAATAAAATCATCATGACTGACGTAAATCACATTGTCGAATTGAGGCTCGGTAATAAAATTACTGTCCATGTCAATGATTCCCCATTTGCCGTTTTGCTTGGCGAAGATAACGTTTTTGTGTATTGTTACATCCTCGAATTTAGGTTCGATGACGAATTTGCCAGTTCGGTCGATGCAACCGGATTTACCGTTAAGTCTGACTTCTGCCAGACCGTTTTCTTTAAAAATGCCATGTCGTGCAAACATAGGTTTGACGAGCACCCTTCCTGTACTGTCAACAATTCCCCATTTGTTGTCTGTTTCAATAAATACGATGTTTTTGTCTGAATAACTGTCTATTTGGTCGAATTGAGGCTCTGTGGTGAAGTTGCTGTTTTTGTCAATGATTCCCCATTTGCCGTTTTGCTTGGCAAATATTGCGTTTTTGTGTATTGTTACATCCTCGAATTTAGGTTCGATTGCGAATTTGCCAGTTCTGTCGATGCAACCCGTTTTTCCGTTAATGGTGACCATTGCCCAACCGTTTTCTTCGAAGTTGTCGGCTTTGTCGAAAATGGCTTCTGTAAGCATTTTGCCCGAAGTGTCGATGAAGCCGAACTTGTTGTCCTGTCTTATTTTAGCCAATCCTTTTTCGTCGAAATCGTAAACTTCGTCAAAAGAGGCTTCGGCAAGCATTTTTCCTTTTTCGTCTATGTAGCTGTGCTTGCCGTTTAGTTTTACTATAGCCATGCCATTCTTGCTGAAGTTTAAGGCATATTCGAATTGTGGTTTTATAACCGTATTGCCGGCTTTGTCTATGTAGCCCCATTTCCCGTTTATGGCAACGGCAGCCAGATTGTTTTCGGCAAAATTCCTTGAATAGTCAAATTGGGGTTTTATTACAAATTGGTATGTTGTGTCGATGATGCCATATTTGTTGTCGGATTCAACAACGGCTAAATCATTTTCGAATTTTCCGACAGACGTAAAGTTGAATATTTTCCCGTTTTTATCAATGTGGCATGTCTTTGAATTTAGCGTTGCCCTCGCCAATCCGTTCTCTTCAAATTGATTTATGTAATCGTATATCGGTTCTACAATCACTTTGCCTGTAGTGTCAATTATTCCGCACTTGCCGTTTAGTTCGATGCGTGCCAGTCCTGCTTCCGAGAAAGAGAATAAATCATCATATTTTGGTTTGATAATGGTTTTGCCATGCTTGTTTATGCAACCGTATTTCCCTTTCCGGCAAACACATGCCAGACCGTTATTCTGGAAGTAATATTCAGCTTCGTCGTACTTGGCTTTTATCGCCATCTTGCCAGCCATGTTGATGTAGCCCCATTTCCCCTTTCGTTTAATGCATGCCAATCCGTTTTCCGAGAAATGGAATACTGTTTCGTATTTTGGCTTTATTATTATTTTTCCAGATTCGTTTATTATGCCGTATTTATCGTTCTGTTTTACGATTGTCTGCCCGATGTCCGAGAAGTTAGTCACGTCATCATACTTAGGCTGAATAATCCATTTCCCAGTTTCGTTAATCATTCCGCATTTGCCATTTATCTTGGCTGGGATAAGGACGCGGTATTTGTTGCTGTCTTGAGCCGACAGATTAACCGATAGGACTAACATACAGATGAATAGCAGTTTAATTCTCATGTCTATTGTACTAAAAATAACGTTTTTGTGGTATGAGTTGTAAAAGTTTGTTCGATGACGGTAAGGTTCATCGCTTACAAAACACAAACAAAGATACAACAAATCTTTGTGATTGGTTGTATCTTTGTTGTTAAAAAGCAGTTCTGATGTTCTTTTTTAGTAATAGCAGATGATTCCGGCAAGTGCGCCGGCTGCCAGAACAATCAGAATGTTTGTCTTGAAGAAGCGTGTGGCGATGAAGGCGGCGACAAACAGCACAACGCTCACCACAAACTGGTATAGGTCGGTCTTTGGGTTGCCGAAGTTCTCCTCCGTCATCAGCACGAGGGCTGCAGCCGCAATCAGTCCGACGATGGCAGGACGCAATCCGCCGAAAACCGACTTCACAACGTAACTTTCCTTATTCTTTATAAGGTAATGGCTAATCATCAGCATCAGAGTGAACGGAAGCCATACTACCGACAGCGATGCGAGCACCGACCCCACGATGCACCATTCGTATGAGTATCCTGCATTCTGCACGGCGGTGAATCCGGCGTATGTGGCGGCGTTTATTCCAATAGGGCCGGGCGTCATCTGGCTCACGGCAATCATGTCGGTAAACTCCTGCGGAGTCATCCAATGCTCCTTGGTTACCACCTCGTTCTGGATGAGCGAAATCATGGCATATCCGCCTCCGAAGTTGAATATGCCTATCTTGCTGAATATGAGAAACAGTTTCAGAAAAATCATTTTACTTCTTTTTTGTTGTTATAAATTCCGTAGAGATATCCGCCCACGGCAGCAACGATTATGATGTAGATTGGCGACACGCCCAAAAGCCATATCAGCATAGCCGACAGAACAGGAATCCATGCGTTGTGCCACGATATCTTTGCCGTCTGCATCATCTTGAACACCGGCGATGCAATAAGGGCTACAACGACAGGGCGCAGTCCCATAAAGATACATTGAACAATGTGGTTGTCTTTGAAATGCTGAAAGAAGAATACTATCAGCAGAATGCACACGATAGACGGCAGAAGGTTGCCAAGCAGCGCGATTATTCCCCCCTTTATGCCAGTTAGCTTGTAGCCTATATGACTTGCCATGTTGGCTGCGAAGATTCCCGGAGTTGCCTGCGACACAGCCATGATATCCATAAACTCGCCCCTTTCCAGCCATTTGTACTTGTCTACAATTTCTCTTTCCATCATCGGAATCATAGCATAGCCTCCGCCAATGGTTGTGGTTCCAATCTTAAGGAATGTAAAAAATAATGTTGTGTTTACTCCCATTTTTATACCTTATAATAATGCGTAATGTAATGCTCTGCAAAAATACAACTTTTTTGTTTACCGTGTATTTCGTTTGTGTTGCTATTTCCGATGATTTAAAAACGTTTTGTTATTGCTGATTTTTGCACTTTTGTGCGCTTTTTGAAAGGTTGAAAATCTTAATGCTTGAAAAATGTAATCAAAAATATGGTAAATAGTGATAAAATGTAATTGTAAATAAGAATTATCTATCAGATAATAATTAAGAGTGGGATTTGACAAATATAATCATAAAAATATATTTTATCTATCTAAATGTTGTGTATCTTTGCAAAAGAAAAATAAAAAGATATTCTTTTAAAGAAAAAACAAACCATAATGTAATTCAAGTATGAGAAAAATTGAAGCAATTATCAGGAAGACAAAGTTCGAAGACGTGAAAGAGGCTTTGTTGGCTGCCGACATCGAATGGTTTTCTTACTACGATGTTCGAGGCGAGGGTAAGATGCGTCAGGCACGCATCTATCGCGGAGTTTGTTACGATACAAGCTGCATCGAGCGAGTTTTGGTCAGCGTGGTTGTACGCGACAAGAACATAGAGAAGACAATCAAGGCAATTGAAGACGCCGCAATGACAGGCGAGATTGGCGACGGCAGAATCTTCGTAATCCCAATCGAGGATGCCATCAGAATCAGAACAGGCGAACGAGGAGATATTGCTCTATATAATGCCGAGCAGGAGAAATAAAAACGATTCCTGCCCAATTACCGAAAGGGGCTGATGCCCGACAGATTTTTTACAACACATACACAAAATAAAAACACTGACATTATGAAAATATTTATGAAATATAGAAAGATGCTTGCCGTGGTTGCGGCGATAGCATCATGCACAATGGCTCATGCCGACGAAGTAGCTGCAGCAGCAACACTTGCCGAAGACAACAGCGTATCTATCAACACCGTGTGGATGCTGGTTGCGGCAATGCTCGTATTCTTCATGCAGCCGGGATTTGCCTTGTGCGAGGCCGGATTTACACGTTCAAAGAACACGGCTAACATCCTGATGAAAAACTTCTGCGATTTTATAATAGGTACAATAGTTTTCTGGTTTGTGGGTTTTGGATTGATGCACGGAAGCGGTGATTTTGTAGGAATGCCAAACTTCGGCAGCCTTGATTTCTGGAAATCTGACGACGGACTGCCTGTTGAGGGCTTCCTGATTTTCCAGACCGTTTTCTGTGCCACAGCAGCCACCATCGTTTCGGGTTGTATGGCTGAGAGAACAAAGTTCTCGATGTATCTTGTATATTCGTTCTTTATCTCGCTGATAATCTATCCGGTAGAAGGACACTGGACTTGGGGTGGCGGATGGCTCTGCAATGATGCTGCCGACGGATTTATGATGAGCACCTTCGGGGCAGCGTTCCACGACTTTGCAGGCTCAACAATCGTTCACTACGTTGGCGGACTCTTGGGACTTGTTGGCGCAGCCTTCCTTGGCGCACGACGCGGAAAGTACACAGCCGACGGCAGAAGCCGTGCCATTCCGGGACACAACCTTACATACGCAGCACTTGGTGTTTGGATTCTGTGGTTCGGCTGGTTCGGATTCAACCCGGGCTCACAGCTTGCAGCAACAGGCGAGGTTAACCGCTTTGAGATTTCGCTCGTATTCGTAAACACAAACCTTGCAGCAGCAATGGGCGGACTTGCAACAATCGCTCTCAGCTGGGTTAAGTACGGAAAGCCATCGCTTTCACTTGCATGTAACGGTATCTTGGCTGGTTTGGTCGGCATCACAGCAGGTTGCGACTGCGTAAACGAGTGGGGTGCAGCAGTAATCGGTCTTGTAAGCGGCGTTGCAATGGTTCTTGCAGTCGAGTTCATCGATACAAAACTTAAGATAGACGACCCAGTTGGTGCAGTATCAGTACACGGCGTTTCTGGATTCCTCGGAACATTGTGCGTCGGACTCTTCTCAACAGGAGCAAACGGAGTAGCACCGGGCTTGTTCTACGGTGGCGGAACATCACTTCTTGGTGCAGAGCTCTGCGGACTTGTTGCAGTTGGAGCATGGACAGTTTTGACAGGCGTGATATTGTTCTACAGTATAAAGAAGATTCATGGTTTGAGAGTAGATAAGAGGATTGAAGATGAGGGACTTGATATTTATGAGCATGGAGAGGAAGCTTATAACTAAAATGTAAGAGAGGTATAACAAAAAAGTGAATGATGTATCGTAACTATGAAGAAGACATGGAAAAGGCAGGACGCAAGTCTTGCCTTTTTTCGTTTTGCTCAATCTGATTTTAAGGAAAGACGCTTTCTGTGAACTTGAAATTTGAAACTTGAAAAGGGGGATTAATAATTCAAAATTCAGAATTCATAATTCATAATTGATAACTTAGAATATATAACGGACAATTTTGCTAGAAATTGTCCGTTTGGTATATACGAAAAAAATAAAAGGTAGGAAGAAGGTAGGAAGAAGGTAGGAAGAAGGTAGATAGAAGGAAGGTAGAGAGAAGGTATACGCAAGGTATATGTTAGATATATGTTAGATATATGTTAGGTATATGTTGCAGAAATCCCGAACGAATCCCGAATGCATCCCGAAGGACTGAAGAAGTTTCCCAACTGACTATTGACTTATCCCGTACATACGTATTTTTCTTGTGCTGGCACACGCAAAATTTTTATGCTGAAAATCACCCCCAAGTTTCGGGATTGTGAAAAATAACCACCCCGAAAAGTTGTTTTATAACATATTTTTAATTAGTTTTGCGGTGCTTTTCTGAAAAGAGAAAAGTTCCAAAGTTAAATGCCAAAAGTTTATTTATATGAAGTTATCTAATTGTATCGAAAGTTTCGATGGTTACATCTGGAAACGAGAAATTAATGTGCGGGATTTCATTCAGCACAACTACACACCGTATTATGGCGATGAGTCGTTTCTGGTTGGTCCTACGGCAAAGACTACTGCCGTGTGGAACAAGTTGTCGGAGATGTTTAAGGTTGAGCGCGAGAAAGGCGTCTACGATGCCGAGCAGAAATATCCGCAGAGCCTTACAACCTATGGTGCCGGCTACATCGACAAGGAGAACGAGGTTATCGTAGGTCTTCAGACCGACGCTCCGCTCAAGCGCGGAATCTTTCCAAAGGGTGGTATCCGAATGGTAGAGCAGGCACTCGACTCTTACGGCTACAAACTCGACCCTGAAACTAAGACAATCTACACAAAGTACCGCAAAACTCACAACGAAGGCGTTTTCTCTGCCTACACACGCGACATCCGCGCCGCTCGTCACTCACACATTATCACTGGTCTTCCTGATGCCTATGGTCGTGGCCGAATCATCGGTGACTATCGTCGTATTGCTCTCTACGGAGTTGATAATCTGATAGATGAGCGCAAGCGTTACCTTGATCGTCTCGACATTCAGGAAATGACAGAGGAGTGCATCCAGAAGCGCGAGGAGACATCGGAGCAGATTGCAGCCCTGAAGGATTTCGTGAAGATGTGTGCCAACTATGGTTTCGATGTAACTCGCCCTGCGCAGAATGCTCGCGAGGCCGTTCAATTCGTCTACTTCGGATATCTTGGCGCGGTTAAGGATCAAGACGGCGCAGCAATGTCGCTCGGCCGTGTCTCTACGTTCCTCGATATCTTCATCGAGCGCGACATCAAGGAGGGCAGACTCACCGAGGCTGAGGCTCAGGAGCTTGTTGACCAGCTCATCATCAAACTCAGAATCGTGCGTTTCCTTCGCACACCTGAATATAACGACCTTTTCTCTGGCGACCCTGTTTGGGTAACCGAGTCGCTCGGTGGTGCTGGCGTAGACGGTCGTCCGCTTGTGACAAAGACAAGTTACCGTTTCTTGCACACTCTCGAGAACCTTGGTCCGGCTCCAGAGCCAAACCTTACCGTTCTGTGGTTCAACGCTGCTCCAGAGAACTGGAAGAACTACTGCGCAAAGATGTCTATCAAGACTTCGGCAATCCAGTACGAGAACGACGACCTTATGCGTCCTGACTACGGCGATGACTATGGAATTGCCTGCTGCGTTTCTCCGATGAAGATTGGCAAGCAGATGCAGTTCTTCGGTGCGCGCGCAAATCTTGCAAAGTGCTTGCTCTACGCTATCAACGGTGGTAGAGATGAGATTTCGGGCGAGCAGGTAGGTCCAGACTTTGAGCCAATCAGAGACGAATATCTTGAGTACGAAGAACTTATGTCTAAGTTCGAGAATATGATGCGCTGGCTTGCAAAGACTTACGTCAACGCCCTGAAGATTATTCACTACATGCACGACAAGTACGACTACGAGGCTTATCAGATGTCGCTTATCGACGGCGATGTAGAGCGAACCCGGGCAACAGGTATCGCAGGCCTTTCAATCGTAACAGACTCGCTTGCAGCCGTTAAGTTCGGAAAGGTTAAGATTATCCGCGACGAGCGCGGCATTGCCGTAGACTTTGAACGCGAGGGTGAATACGTTCCTTACGGAAACAACGACGAGAATACCGACAAACTTGCTCTGATGGTAACAGAGAAGTTCATGGAATATATGCGTCAGCACGAGACATACCGCCACGCAACTCCAACGCAGAGTATCCTTACAATCACTTCTAACGTGGTTTACGGAAAGCGCACAGGTGCAACTCCTGACGGTCGTCCATCTGGCGTACCTTTCGCTCCGGGTGCAAACCCAATGAACGGTCGCGATACCAAGGGCGCGGTTGCGGCTCTTGCATCTGTTGCAAAACTTCCGTTCCAGCATGCGCACGACGGAATCTCTTACACATTCGCCATCTCGCCATCAACTCTTGGCAAGGACGATGCAACAAAGGTTGGCAATCTGGTGAACCTGCTCGACGGATACTTCACTCCAGACGGCGGTCATCACCTCAACGTGAATGTATTCGACCGTGAACTTCTTGTCGATGCAATGGAGCATCCGGAGAAGTATCCGCAACTTACAATCCGCGTTTCAGGCTATGCCGTAAACTTCGTCAAACTTACACGCGAGCAGCAGCTTGATGTACTTAGCCGTACAATCAATAAGAGCTTGTAATTATTGTTTTATTTAAATATAATTACCGTCAATTTTGTGAAAGAAATTGACGGTAATTTTTTGTTTGTTTTAACGATAATTGTTACTTTTGTTCACAAAGCATCAAAAATCAAACAAAATGGAACGAAACGGAATAATCTGTTTGGAAACAGAATGGGAACACACAAAGAAAGATAACAAAAGATATTTGTCCTCTGAACCTTTAATGCGCTTTTTGGAGAAATGTTTTTGCATGCCCTACATTTATCGCATAATTGCTACACGTGAAGAATTGGTGTATTATTTAAGGCAGTTCAACAAGGCAGATTATAGGCGAAAATATGGCTTTATGTACTTCAACTTTCACGGTTGGACTCATGGCATTCAATTGGAAGGAGATGCAAATCTTTTGCCACTAAACGAATTGCAAGAAATCGGAGGGGATGTTTTTCGAGACCGATTTGTGCATTTCAGTAGTTGTAGAACGTTTTTAGGCTCACAATCAGTAATTGATGATTTCAAAGAGAAATCTGGTGCAATGATGGTGTCTGGATACACTAAGTCTGTTGATACTGTTTTGTCGTCAATTTTTGACATTGCTCTAATCCGAGAATATCAAAATAGTCAACAAATCAGAACAATCATCCAGCATCTTAACAATCGATATGGCGGGCTTCAAGAAGAATTGGGCTTTAGAACAAACACCATATAAAGTTCTTTTGGGGGATTTGCGACAACAAAATACAATTTGAATATGATAAGCGTTAACGACATAAATTCCACCACCTCAACCATTGTTGATGATATAAAAAATATCATCAACAATGGTCGTAGCGCAGCGTATGCTGCTGTTAATTCTACAATGATAACCACCTATTGGAATATAGGACGAAGAATTGTGGAAGAAGAACAGAACGGTAACCAACGGGCGGAATATGGCAGGGAACTTATAAAAATGCTCGCGAAAGAACTTACTTACGAGTATGGAAGCGGATATAGTGAGAGATATTTGGCATATTTCCGGAAATTTTATATAACAATTCCTGATTTGAAGATTTTGCAAACATGTTTGCAAAATCTAAAATGGTCGCATATATTGACAACATTGCGCGTTGACGACGAAACTGCGAGAAGGTGGTATCTCGAAACAGCCTCTCGTGAAATGTGGACTGTAAGGACGTTGGACAGAAATATAAGCACGCAATACTATGAGCGGCATCTTCGGCAACCGACATTGCCATCTCAATCCGTAGACAAGGATGTTTGTGCCAATGAATTGATGAAAAGTCCAATCGTCGCCGAATTTTTGGGATTTAAACAGGATGTGCATTTCTCGGAATCAGATCTTGAATCTGCGATTATAGAACACATTCAAGAGTTTATTATGGAGATGGGGCGCGGATTTGCTTTTATGAAACGGCAACAACTGATTCGTACCGACGCACAGGATTATTTCATCGACTTGGTTTTTTACAATGTTGTATTGAAATGCTATGTCCTTGTAGATTTGAAAGTTGGCAAGATTACCCATCAAGATGTAGGGCAAATGGATATGTATGTGCGTATGTATGATGAACTCAAACGGACTGACGGAGACAATCCGACAATTGGCATTGTGCTTTGTTCCGAAACAGATGCTGATATTGCCCGCTATTCTATTCTGAAAGGTAACGAGCAAATTTTTGCATCAAAATACAAGTTGTATCTGCCAACAGAAGAACAATTACGTGCAGAAATCGAGAAACAAAAGGAAATATTTATGTTGCAACACCAAAACAAAAATAATCTCTAATTATATGCTCGCTAATATCCACTCTTTAGAATCATTTGGCACAGTAGACGGACCGGGCATCCGCTTCCTTGTCTTTCTTCAGGGATGCCCGATGCGATGCCTCTTTTGTCATAATCCCGACACATGGGACATCAACGCGCCGGTGAAGTACAAGATGACGCCCCAGCAACTTCTCGACGAAGTGATGAAGTACAAGAATTTTATTCGCACGGGCGGAGTTACGGCAACAGGCGGCGAGCCGCTGATGCAGGCCGATTTCGTGGCGGAATTCTTCGAACTCTGTCAGCAGAATGGTTTGCATACTGCGCTCGATACATCTGGCGTGGTTTTTTCGGACAAGGCGAAGCGCGTGCTTCAGCATACCAACCTCGTTCTGCTCGACATAAAGACCGTTGATGACAACCTTCATCCGCGCCTTACTGGATGCGAACGCACCAACAACGACCGCTTCATGCACTATCTTCAGGAGATAGGGAAGCCCGTGTGGATTCGCCACGTCGTGACTCCGACAATAAACGATGATGACGAACATCTGCAAGCCGTGGCAGACTATCTGGCGCAGTTTCCGGTTATTGAGCAGGTGGAGATTCTGCCATATCACACCATGGGAAAATACAAGTACGAGAATCTTGGCATCGACTACAAACTCAAAAATCTCGACGATCTCGACGGCGAGAAAGCCAAGCGCGCAGCCGAGATTTTCCGCCGCACCCTAAGTTGCAAGGTGATTGTTTAGCCGCGTGTGTGCAAAATGTACTTAACTGTTTGTTAATATGAACAATAAGTGCGAAAAATATAGCGAATTTTTAACAAAATTTAAGAATGTTTTTTTGTTATTGTTGAAATATATATGTACATTTGCAACAGAATAAAAAGAAGAACTTTTTAGAATTATATAAACCGAGAAATTTAAAGAAACCTTTTTTAATTTAAATGTTTTTGCGCTATGAACAATCGTAATTATTTCGCTGTTTGGAACACAGCCGACAAGAATGGAAACATTGTAGTGTTTGACGAGTTGAGGAGCGGGGATAACCTCAGTTCAGTTGAGTTAGACTTTGGTGTCGGAAGTCAGGTTGTAGATCAGGAGGAAGAGGTTGGACCTGAGATGTTTCAGGAGTTGTATTACTAACATTGCAATCTTATTTTATCTGTTTTATTGTATAGGGTAAAAAGAGGGGCATCTTTTAAACATAGTAAAAGATGCCCCCCTTTTTTTGTTTGCTATAATCCAAGCATTTCCTCCATTGTGCCAACGGCTTTCGCCATGTCTTCGCTAAACCGCGTGTGGTCGAGTAGAAAGTTGGGCTTGCCGTCCGAAATCTTGGCATATAGTTCCTTGTCCATGTCCTCGATATACGACGAGATGGCATATTCAATGTCATCTTTCTGCCAGTCGAGGTTTGAATACTGATATACCCTCAGTTTCTGGTGAAAGAAACTGTATGCCGTTTCTATGTTGTGCCGCGTAATCATCTAAGCCTCGATGCCCACAGGACGCATTTGCTTTTGCGATTCGTTGTATTCGTATCCGTTCTCGAACAGATATTTCTTCAACTCGTCTATTTCGCGGTCGAAATAGCAGCAGAGTGATTCGAGTGAGTCGAACTCATCATCGCGAAGAAGCATGTTTATGCTTGAAACCAGCATGGCTGGGTCGTTTGGTAAATATTCCATAATGCGTGTTTGAAAATTCCGGATGCAAAGTTATGAAGATTCGGCGAAATAACCGAATTAAATCAGTTTATTTCTGTCCTAAACCGAATGTAGTGAAAATTTGCGCCAAAATCGCTTGCTTATAACAATAATTTTTTTGTATATTCGCAGCAAAACGTAAAAAGATTCTGAGTTATGGCTAAAGGTAAGTGGATTGGTTTATTGGCTGGAAGTTTTCTTGGCGGACCGGTAGGTGCGTTGGCTGGATTCGTGTTGGGTTATTTGTTCGACGATGAATCCGCAGGAAAGAGTAGTTTCTTTGGTGGCGGAACAGACGGCGACGGCGGAAAAAATTCGGCGTTCGATGACAAAACACGTGCGCAGCAGACCGAACGCAACGGCTTCCTCTTCTCGCTGATGATTCTGGCAGCCCATGTCATAGCTGCCGATGGCAGGATAATGCACAGCGAGATGGAGTATGTGCGCGGTTTCCTCAAACACACGTTCGGCGAGGATGCAAGTCGTGAGGGTGACGAGATTCTGAAAAAACTGTTTGCGCAGAAAAAGCAGATAGGCGATTATAACTGGCAGAACCAGACAGCGCAGTGCTGTATGCAGATGGCAGGCGTTATGACCGTTGAACAGCGCACCCAACTCATGGCTTTCCTTGTTGAGATTAGTAAGGCAGACGGCAAGGTTACCGACGACGAGATAGACGCTCTCCGCATGATTGCCGTGAGCATGAACCTTGGTGTAAACATCGTAAGCCAGTTGCTTAATCTTGGCGGCTCATCGCTCGACGAGGCTTACAAGGTGCTCGGCATCTCGCCAGATGCTTCAGACGAGGAAGTGCGCAGAGCGTACAAGAAGATGGTTCTTCAGCATCATCCCGACAGGGTGGCTACTTTGGGCGACGACATTAAGGCGGCTGCCGAGAAGAAGTTCAAGGAGATTGTAGAGGCCAAAGACCGTATTTTCGAGGCTCGCGGAATGAAATAACCGCTATTTTTTTTAATTTTTCTGCAAAAAAATCCAGAAAAAGTTTGGAGATTCAGATAAAAGCAGTATCTTTGCACCGCAATTCAGCAGTAAGGTTGTTGAAACTGAATGTTGAAAACAAGATGCGTTCTTAGCTCAGTTGGTAGAGCAACTGACTCTTAATCAGTGGGTCCAGGGTTCGATCCCCTGAGAGCGTACAAAAAAGGCTATCGGATTTATCCGCTGGCCTTTTTCTTTTTCTGTAATTAGGGTAAAAATGATTCATTCTATTTTCTTTGATATCGACGGCACGCTGGTATCGTTCAAAACGCACACCATTCCCGAAAGCACTCTGGCTGCCATCAGGCGCGCCCGAAAGAAGGGCATCCGCATTTTTATAGCCACGGGCAGACCCCAGTATTTCATCAATAATCTCGACGGACTCGAATACGACGGCATTGTGATGGTGAACGGTGCAGTTTGCAAGGACTCCAAGGGCAACGTGCTTTACAGCGACTATGTAAGTCAGAATGATTTGCAGAGCTTGGTAGAATATCATAAGTCTAACCCTTTCCCAATTACTTTTGCAACTTCGCAGGGGCTTTTTGCCACCGCTTTCAGCAAGGAGACCGACGAGGTTTTCTGTCTTCTCAACGTGAGCGTAAAGGAGGTTAAGCCGATAGAGTATGTCCTTGGCAAGAATGTTGAGCAGATTATCGCCTTCTTTCCCGAAGAGCGTCAGGAAGAGGTGATGACGAATGCCCTTCCGGGATGCGACACGATGCGCTGGCATCCGTTTTTTACCGACATCATAGCGCGCAACAACAGTAAGAGCCACGGCATTCAGATGATGCTCGACCATTATGGTCTGCCGCTCGAAGGCACAGTAGCCTTTGGCGACGGTGGAAACGACATAAACATGCTCCGCTACGTTCCGATGGGTGTAGCCATGGGCAATGCCACCGACGAGGTTAAGGCTGCCGCCAATTATGTAACCGACACGGTAGATAACGACGGCGTAGAAAAGGCTTTTAGGTTTTTGGGGATATAATTCAAAGGAAGTTTATCTTGGAGAAAAGAATATTTAACGGTGCATCAAGTTGTTATAAACTTTTGATGCACCGTTAGTTTATCTTATAAAATTCGTGTACTTACCGCGCTCTCTTTCAGGACGTTTAGCTGAGCCGGAGGCAAACTGCTTGAGCATATAAGCCATGTTGTCGGCAAGCGTGCGCATGGTCTGCAAGCCCTCTTCGTCTTGTGAAGCCTCGCCCTCGGCTGTTCCGTAGCCGATGTTCCAGTATTGCGAAGTAACGATAGGCATGTTGAGCATCTGGAAAGGCATTTGCAGAGTCTGGAAAGCGGCAGTTGCTCCTCCGCGGCGGCATACCGTTACGGCGGCGGCTGGCTTGCCTTGCAGTTTTGCTCCGCCCGAGTAGCACATTCTTTGCAGCACGGCGAGAACCTGACCGGCTGGCTGTCCGTAATAGACTGGCGAGCCGACGATTATGCCGTCACATTCTGCCATTTTGTCGAGAAGTTTGTTGCAAACATCATCGTCGAACACACACCTGCCAAGGTGCTCGGCATGGCATCGTCCGCAGGCAATGCAGCCATGAACAGGAAGGCTTCCGATGTTTACAATCTCGCTGTCTATCGAATTCTTGTTCAACTGACCGGCAATCTCGGAGAGTAGGGTGAAGGTATTACCATTTCGTCGTGCGCTGCCGTTGATTAGCAGCACTTTAAGACTCTTCTTGGCCTCTCCCGATGAGCCTACGGTCGAAGCCAATGCCTCTACTCCCGACATGCTGATGGCTGCCGTTGCCGTGAGTGCGCCCATCTTTTTCAGGGCATCGCGACGCGAAATGTTCTGATTTTTGTCTGTTTTGTCGTTCATAATCGTTTGTTTTTGAAAATCGCTGTTATCTTATTCATATTAAGTTCATTGTGCGAATATAGCAAAAACGGAATGAAAACTCGTCTTTTTCGGTTTGATTTTATTCCGAAGGACAGAAAAAAACGTCCTCGATGCCGAGATATGACACCGAGGACGCAGATTCTGATATGTTAAATATTAGTGCTTTACGCTGAAATATTCGGCCTCCTCGTATGGAATGTACAGACCGCAGACAGATGCTTGCGGATACATTGCGCCGTTCTCTGTAAGACTGATGCCCACGCTGCCAAAGTCTATTAGTTTGGCAATCTGGAAGATGCTGCGCTGGTCGGGCAGAGAAGGGTAGCCCACGGCTGGACGGATTCCGCCCCAGTTGTGCTTCTCCTTCAGTTCGCGGCTTAGATATTCGGCGGCAGCCTCGGCCAGTCGGTCTCCAACCGTTTGCAGCAGAAGAGCGTCGTAGTCGCTCGCACCATGCTCTTTCTTCAGTTTCTCAAGACGGTCTACGAATGTCTGGCTCACGGTGCAGGCAAATGCTCCAACGCAGTTGTTTATGTAGTCGCACAATGAAAGGCAAGTGCCTTCGTTGCGGTTCTGTCGTGGAGTGGCAAGGTCGATGCTCTGGTTGCAGCAAGGGCAGTTGCTGTCGTGCTCGCTCTTTCTGAGCGTTATGTGTATGCGGTCGTCGAGTCCTTCGGCAGGGTAGAACGCCTGAATCACTCGGGCGGCGTAAGCCTTGTCGTCAGCCAGTTCGGCAAGCAGGGCAAGAGCCTCCTCCTTTAGCTGGCGAGCCTCTTCCGTGCCGTCCTTAACCTTCCACGGCCAGTAGAAATAGTTCCAGTCGATGAGCGGGATGAGGTCGCGCACCATGATGCCCTCGTGCAGCCTTGCCCCGAAGAACGGCGGCGTGTGAGGCTTCTGCTTGCTCCAGTCAACCACAAGACGGCGTTCAAGAGGCGATGTTTCGCCAAGACTCTTGCGCGTTTGCGAGCAAACTTGTTCGCGCAACTGCTTCTGTTCCTGTTGCTTGCGTATGCGTTCCTGTTCCGTTTGGTTTTCCTCTACCACGGCATCGTGCTGAGCCTCGTCGAGCAGACGCATGGCTATGCCCGGATTGCTTGCCGCGTCTCTGACGTGGAACACCGGACCGTCGTAGCAAGGCGCAATCTTCATGGCCGTGTGTACGGCTGATGTGGTTGCACCGCCCACCATCAGCGGAATCTTCATTCCGGCTTCTTGCATGGCAGATGCAACGGTGCACATCTCCTCAAGGCTCGGAGTGATGAGGCCCGAGAGACACACAATGTCGATATTCTGCTCCTTTACGGTTTGTATAATCGTCTCCGTCGGAACCATTACGCCAAGGTCGATAACGTCGAATCCGTTGCACGAGAGGATTACTCCGACGATGTTTTTGCCAATGTCGTGAACGTCGCCCTTTACGGTTGCAATCAGAATCTTTCCGCAGCCGGCGCTGTTGGTATCCTGTCCTTTCTCGATGTAAGGCTGAAGTATTCCGATGGATTTTTTCATGTCGCGTGCCGCTTTTACAACCTGCGGAAGAAACATCTTTCCTGCACCGAAGAGTTCGCCTACGCGGTTCATTCTGTCCATAAGCGGACCGGAGATTATCTCGAGCGGCGGCATTCCCTTGTCGAGAAGAGCCTGAACGTCAACGTCGGGCACTTCGTTCTCGGGCGCAGCCTTTTTTACAACTTCCTTTTTCTTTTCCGCCGGAACGATTGACGGCGCCATCTCAATGAGTTTGTCGCTCGCCTCGGGATAGGTGTTCAGAATAACCTCGGTTATTGCCAGCGCAAGATTAGGCTCGATGCTGAAATAGTCTACTTCGGTTGCCGGATTCATTATGGCCATGCCCATGCCGTTTGGTATGGCATGATGAAGGAATACTGAGTGCATTGATTCGCGCAGATAGTTGTTTCCGCGGAAGGCGAACGAGAGGTTGGATAGTCCGCCCGAGACGCGCGCCCCGTGCAGATTGTCCTTGACCCATCGGGTTGCGCGAATGAAATCGGCGGCGTATGCGGCGTGCTCAGCCATTCCGGTGGCGATGGTCAGCACGTTAGGGTCGAAAATTATGTCTTCGGGAAGGAAGCCGACCTTCTCGGTAAGCAGACGGTACATTCGGCTGCATATCCGCACGCGGCTGTCGTAGTCGGTTGCCTGTCCGTTCTCGTCGAAGCACATGGCGATTACGGCCGCTCCGAGTCGCTTCACAACCTTTGCGTGCTCCAGAAAATCCTCCTCGCCGAGTTTCAGGCTTATAGAGTTTACGATGCATTTTCCCTGACAGCATTTCAGACCTTGTTCAATAACCTCGAAGCGCGATGAATCGACCATTATCGGCACGCGGCTGATTGAAGGGTCGGATGCCAGAAGATTCAGGAATTTCTTCATCTCCTCGCCAGCCTCCAAAAGTCCGTCGTCCATATTTATATCTATTACCATTGCGCCGTCCTCAATCTGCTTTCGGGCAATGGTAAGAGCCTCGTCGTAGTTCTTTTCGCCAATCAGACGAAGGAATTTTCGGCTTCCGGCAACGTTGCATCGCTCGCCTACCTTTACGAACGTTTTGGCGTCGGCAACGAGCGGTTCGAGGCCTGCCAAATGCAGCGCGCCGTCGTGTGGTTTTGGCTGTCGGTGCTGATAGTCAGCCGGAAGAGCGTCAATCATCTGACGCATAGCGGCGGTGTGCTCGGGCGTTGTTCCGCAGCAGCCGCCAATCATGTTTACAAGATGTTCGCCAAAGTAGGGCTGCATCTGCGAAACCATGTCTTCGGGCGTGTCGTCGTATCCGCCAAACTGGTTTGGCAGTCCGGCATTAGGGTGACAGCTGATGTAGCAAGGTGCACATTCAGCCATCTGGCGCAGATAAGGAATCATTCCGTCGGCTCCAAGACCGCAGTTCAGACCAACGCATAGCGGATTTGCGTGTGCCACGGAAGTGACGAAGGCCTCGACAGTCTGACCGCTCAGCGTTCTGCCCGAAGCATCGCTCACGGTCATCGAAAGCAGAATTTCGGGCTCGGCATCGTTTGGCGACAGATGCTTGCATTTCAGAAATGCGCTGATGGCTGCCTTGGCATTGAGCGTATCGAAAATAGTTTCGACAAGAATGCCGTCAACGCCTTCTTCTATCAGAGCCTTTATCTGTTCAAGGTACGCATCTTCGAGTTCGTCGAACGATATGGCGCGTGCCGACGGGTCGTTCACATCGTCGCTCATCGAGAGCATCTTGCTCGTAGGGCCTACATCGCCGAGCACGAAAACCTTTCGTCCTTTGGCTTCTGAGGCGGCTTTCAGGGCAAGTCGGGCTGCTGCGCGGTTCAGTTCGTCAATCTTGTCTTCGAGATGATATTCGTGCTGCGAAACGCGCTGCGATGAGAATGTGTTGGTGGTGAGGATGTCGGCTCCAGCCGCAACGTAACGGCGGTGAATGTCAAGAATCAGTTCGGGCTGCGCGATGGACAGTTGGTCGTTGTTTCCCTTCATCAGCAACGAGCCCATACCGCCGTCGAGCAGCATTATTTTTTCAGAAAAGGCTTCTCTTAATGTCATTATTTTCTTTTGTGTGTTGTTTTTCTTGTGGTTACAGATTTTTCATGATGGTTTCAATCTGAGCCGCCGCGTTCATTGTGTAGAAGTGCAGTGACGGAACATCGTGCTCGCGCAGTTCGCGGCATTGCTCTATGCACCATTCAATTCCAACCTCTTTCACATCGTCGTTGTTCTGGCATTTTGCCAGTTTCTGCGACAGTTTTTCAGGAAAATCAATGTGGAATGTTCGCGGAAGCATCGTCAGATGGTTTATCGTGCTCAGCGGCTTCAGTCCTGGAACGATAGGCACGTTTATGCCCACCTCGCGGCATCGTTTCACGAAGTCGAAGTATTTCTGATTATCGAAGAACATTTGCGTAACGATGTAGCCTGCGCCGAGTTCAACCTTCTTCTTCAGGGCTTGGATGTCGACAGTCATGTTCATCGCCTCCTCGTGCTTTTCCGGATATCCGGCAACGCCGTAAGAGAACTGATGCGGAAGTTCGTGCTGACCGCCGTAGACCAGTTTACCGTTGTTAAAGTCGTTTATCTGCTGGCACAACTCGCTTGCGTAGCGCAGACCGCCTTCTTTCGGAATGAAGCGGCTGTCTTGCTTCGACTTGTCGCCTCGCAGCACCAGAAGGTCGAGGATGTCGAGGAATGAGAGGTCGAACAGTTCGTTCTCGGTTTCCTGCTGCGAATATCCCGAGCAGATGATGTGGGGAACTACTGGAATGTTGTATTTCTGCTTTATTGCGTAGGCAATGGCAACGGTTCCCGGGCGCAGACGCTCTTCCACTCGTTTGTAGATGTCTTTCTTTACCTCTTTGTACACATAGTCGTTACGGTGGGTAGTAATCTCGATGAATGCCGGATTGAAATCAATCAGACGGTCTATCGTCTTGTAAATCTGTTCGATACTCTTGCCTCGCAGAGGTGGCAAGACCTCGAACGAGAATAGTGTTTTGTCGGTGTTTCGTAAAATCTCTGTTACAGTCATTATTTGATTTTTTCTTTTATGAATCCGTTTCTGTAGGCATGCAGAAGTTTGTACAGCTCGTTGATTTGTTCAATGAGTTCTGCACCCTTGTCTGTGTCGCGCACCATCATGCGGTGGCTGTTCATCTCAACAATCTGTCTTGTAGAACGGATGTCCGTTCCTGATTTTATGGCGTCTTCTGTTGATGTGAATGGCTGATGCTGAACCAGTTCGAGTCCGCGAGAGTGGTACACAAGAGTGTATCCGGCGATGCCCGTTTCTGGCTGATAAGCCTTCGAGAATCCGCCGTCGATGACAAGCAGTTTTCCGTTGGCCTTAACCGGACATTCGCCCGAGCCGGCTTTTACCGGAACGTGTCCGTTTATGATGTGGCGGTGCTTGCCCTTAACGTCAAACTCGTCCAGAATCATGTCGACGATTTCTTCTTTGTTGCGCAGGGCGTAGTATGCGCCTTTCTCTTCCTTGTAAAGTTCCTTGTCGCTTACGAAGTAGCGTTCAAAGGTTGTCATCTTTTCCTTATCGAACAGCGGAGAATCCTTTCCGCACCACAAGTAGTACATATAGTCGATGTCGTACTGCTTCTGTTCAATATCGGTATCATTGTTGAATGCCGAGCGCACAAGCTGGTCTATCTTCTCCAAAAGAGCCTTGCCGTGATAGCGCTTGTCCTCAACGAAAACGTCCTTGAATGTTCCGTCGGCATTCATCGGAATAGACGCGTGGAACAGAAGGTTGCTGTTGCAAATCGTAAACATTGCGCCGTGGTGGAACATGCAGCGGACGTGCTGCTTCAGTTTCTCGCTCACGCGGAACGAGTGGTGAATGCGGCTCACTACATCTTTTTCCTCCTCTGTTAGTTCGTAAGGATTTGCCGGGTCGATGGTAGGGAATACTGAATCTCTCATCTCGTATTCCTTGCCGGCTATGGTTATCACGCCGCGTTCAAAGTCGATGTGGTGCAGAAGTTTGCGGTCGTCCATCTTCCATTCGGGATGACGGTCAATCAACTTTGCCTCGAGTTTGAACTGGATGATGCTCGCCGCCTTGTGCATCTTTGCAATCAGCTGGCGAGTCTTCTCGTCGTGCGTATCTTCCTGGCTTACTTTTGGATAGAAAACCTTGCAGTCGTCGTCCTTGTAAGCATCGAGGGCGAATGTTGCGAGCGGCAGAAGGTTAATTCCGTATCCGTCTTCGAGCGTTGCAAGATTGGCATATCTGAGGCTCAGTCTGAGCACGTTGAAGATGTTGCAGTCGTTTCCGGCGGCTGCTCCAATCCAGCCAATATCGTGGTTTCCCCACTGGATGTCGAAGTTGTGATACTTGCACAGAACGTCCATTATTATGTGTGCTCCCGGACCGCGGTCGTAGATGTCGCCCACAAGATGGAGTTTGTCTATTGCCAGACGCTGTATTAGTCGGCACATGGCAATTATGAAGTCGTCGGCACGGCCTGTCTTAACAATCGTGCTGATGATTACGTTCACATAGTCGTGTTTGTTCTTCTCTTCGAGACTTTCGTGCAGAAGTTCCTCGATGATGTACGAAAATTCGTCGGGGAGCGACTTTCTCACCTTTGAGCGGGTATATTTGCTCGATACGTTCTGGCACACCTTCACGAGCATGTTAAGCGTCGTCAGGTACCAGTCGTTTATGTTCGGGTCTTCAATCTTTACGAGTTCGAGTTTCTTTGCCGGATAATAAATCAGCGTGCAGAGTTCCTTCTTTTCACTCTCGCGTATCGAGTTTCCGAACAGTTCGTTAACCTTTCTCTTTATGTTTCCTGAAGCGTTCTTCAGCACATGCTTGAATGCCTCGTATTCTCCGTGCGGATCGGCTATGAAATGCTCTGTAGGCTTTGGTAAATTAAGAATTGCTTCAAGATTTATAATCTCGGTGCTTGCGTCGGCAATGGTCGGAAAATTCTGTGCCAACAGGTTCAAATATCTAATATCTTCTGTAATCTCTTTGGAAGTCGTTGTTGCTTTAACCATAGTAGAATCGTTTTGTTTTAACCTCTGTTTTTGCCGAAAAGACTTCGTAAGTGTTGCGTAACTTTTATGCCTATCATCACGCCGTCGAAAATGGTGAAGGCGTTGCCAACGAGCGCAGCCACCTGCTCGCGCTTGTCCTTTGGCTTTGGCGGCGATATAAGTTTCTGGCTGATGTCCTTCAGTCTTTCCTGCGATTTATCGAGCAATGCTTTCACTCGTTCCTTTTCTTGCTGAATGTATTCGAGTGATATATCTTTAGTCTCTTTGTTTTTTTCCGTCATAACTTATCCTCTTCTTCGTTAGATGAAAGCAGAATGTTGGCAAGTATTCGCGTTACGGGCCTGATTATCAGCCTCTGCTTGTTGAAGAAAACCAGCAGCAGAAGCAGCAGGAGCGCAAGCGTTATGATGCCGAATGCCATGGCAAGTCCGCCAACAAGCGGAGCTATCATGTAGGCTATGGTAAACGACATGTAGAATAGCACGCACAGCACGAGTACAAGTACGATTGTGCCCGTAATGAGTGCCGACAGCAGAAGCGTCAACTTTTCGACCAACTGCAGTTGGGTGTATTGTTTGTACAACTTGAGATAGTTCTTCAGTTCTTCTACAAGTTGTTGAAGATTATCAACAGTATTATCGTATTTCGACATAATGATAAATTTAGGGTTCAGCAGTTAAATATAATAGCACCTAAACGTTCTATTCAGGTGCTAAAATATGTGTGTAAATCTTATGCCAAATCCTCTTCAGGCTCTTTCTCGAACTTTTTCTTGATGTCCGAAACAAGGTCCTCGAAATCTTCCTTGCTCAGCTTGATGCCTTTCTTGCGCAAAGCCTCTGCGATCTTCTCGCGAGTGTCAGAACCCTTCTCTGGAGCGAAAAGCACTCCAAGTGCTGCGCCTACTGCAGCGCCGCCTATGAAGGCAGCCAGTACATTTAATGCTTTCATATTTATTATTTTTTATGTTCTATTTAGCAAAGGTACTTTTTTTTTTGAATAGGATAATATTTTTGAAGATATTTTTTCGTTATTAGTGAAAAATAGCGAATTTTATTCGGAAATTATTCGTTTGAACCGTTTTGTTGAGTTATTTTTGCAAATGGCTTTATAAAAACATTGTTTTTGTTGTAAATTATAATTATGAACAAATATTGGTCGATAGGTTGTACATTTTGCATCGTCTTGGGATTTACGGCTTGTAACTCTCAGAAGATTGCGTATAAGAAGGCATACGAAAAAGCAAAAGAGCGCGAGGTTGCAGAACAGAAGAGGGAATACAATTCGTATACCCAAACTCCAGTTGTTACGCAGACGCCGGTGGTTACTACTCCGGTTGTCACGACTCCTGTGGTTACCGAAACCAAGCCTGTTCAACAGCAGACTTACCAGCAGCCTGTTCAACAGCAAGTTTATCAGCAACCGGTGCAGCAACAGACTTATCAGCAGCCTGTTCAGCAGCAGACTTACCAGCAGCCTGTTCAACAGCAAGTTTATCAGCAAACCACTACTGCCCAGCAGATGGCTTATCAGCAGCCTGCACAGAGACCGGCGGCAACAACACCTCCAGCACCAACGGCACAGAGTTACAGCGCACCTCAGCCTGCAAAGCCAGCAGTGGCGCAGACTCAGACTCAGCAGCCAACGACTCCAATCGTTTCGGGCAACGGCAAGTATCAACTTGTCGACGGCACTCCGCTGAAGATGTATAGTGTGGCTTGTGGCGCGTTCGGCAGTCAGGCTAACGCACAGAATCTGTTCCGCGAGCTGTCGCAGTACGGATATGCTGCAACCATCGTCCTCGACTTGTCAAAGAATATGTACCGAGTTCTTGCCATGACATCAGACAACCGCGCCGATGCCGACCAAGCAAAGGCAAGTCTGGCAGAAAAATATCCAACGGCGTGGATTCTCATAAACAAGTAAACCGATGGGACGCATTCTTTCTATCGACTATGGCAAGAAGCGAACGGGCATAGCCGTTACCGATACGCTCAAACTCATAGCAAACGGATTGTGTACGGTCGAGACGAGCACGTTGCTCGACTTTCTTGCCGATTACATGAAGAAGGAAGATGTTGAGCGCATTGTCGTAGGACTGCCGAAGCAGACAAACGGCGAACCTTCGGAAAACATGAAGAGGATTGAGCCCTTCGTGAACCGATTGAAGAAACTCTACCCGAATCTTCCGATTGAGTATTTCGATGAACGGTTTACATCGGTTCTTGCGCATCAAGCAATGCTCGACGGCGGTCTGAAAAAGAAACAAAGACAGAACAAAGGGCTGGTTGATGAAATCAGCGCAACAATAATTTTGCAGGGCTATATGGAGAGCAAACGCTGCTCCGAATTAGATTTTTCAGGTTTAAAATAATTAACATACAAGATGATATTACCGATTTATGTATTAGGTCAGCCGGTTCTTCGCAAAGAGGCTGAGGAAATTACAACAGATTATCCTGATTTGCAGGAACTGATAAAGAACATGTACGAAACAATGCTGCACGCCGACGGTGTTGGACTGGCTGCGCCTCAGGTGGGACTCGACATCCGTTTGGCTGTTATCGGCCTTGATGTTATTTCTGAAGACTATCCCGAATACAAGGGCTTTCTTCATGCTTATATAAATCCGGAGATTATCGAGACAAACGACGAAATGGAGTCGATGGAAGAAGGCTGTCTGAGTCTGCCGGGAATCCATGAGCCGGTAAAGCGTCCGACTAAAATTCGCGTCAGATATATCGACGAGAACTATAAGGAACACGACGAGTGGGTTGGCGGCTTCCTTGCAAGAGTAATGCAGCACGAGTTCGACCACCTCGACGGAAAGGTCTTCATCGACCATCTTTCAGGCTTGAGAAAGCAGATGATAAAGAGCAAGGTGCAGAATCTTGTGAAAGGAAAAGTTCACTGCAACTACAAGACTGTACACAACAAAAAATAACCTATACCTTCAATTATAAGAAAAAATCTGATGTTCAGAAGATACATATCCTTCGTAGCATTGTTTCTGTATGTGTCTGTTGCCGCCGTGGCGCAGATAAATACAGAACGTGTTACGCGCATGGGACGCAATGCCATGTATTACGAGGACTATGTGGTTTCAATTCAATATTTCAATCAGGTGATAAGTGCCAAACCTTATCTTTACGAGCCGTATTACCTGAGAGGACTTGCCAAGTTCTATCTTGGCGACTATAAGGGTGCCGAGGCTGACTGCACGATGGCGATAGAACGCAATCCGTTTGTCGTTACGACATACAACATCAGAGGCTTGGCACGAATAAACATGAACAATTTCGACGGGGCGGCACAGGATTACTCGAACATAACCCGAAACGATCCCGACAATCAGACTATCTGGCACGACTTGGTTATCTGCTATCTCAACGCAAAGCAATACAATCAGGCCGATTCGACTCTCAACGTGATAATAGGTAAGTGGCCTAAATATTCGAAGGCTTTCACGCTCAAGGCACAACTTGCCTTGCAGCGGCAAGATACCATCAAGGCAGAAGAAAACCTGAGCAAGTCGCTCGAGCTGAACCCTTACGATGCCGATGCGTGGAGCGTTCGCGGAGCACTTCGTCTTGCCCGAAAGAAATACAAGGAAGGCGAGGCTGATTTCGACCAAGCCATCCATCTGAATTCGAAAAATGCAAACAACTACATCGACCGCGCGCTGTGCCGCTATCATCAGGACAACTACCGCGGAGCGATGGAAGACTACGATATCGCCCTCGACATCGACCCGAAGAATTTCCTTGGACACTACAACCGAGGAATGTTGAGGGCTTATGTTGGCGATGACAACAGAGCCATCGAGGATTTTAACTTCGTCCTTCAGATTGAACCCGACAATATGTTCGCCCTCTTCAATCGTGCCCGACTGCTCGATGCAACCGGCGACTATCATGCCGCAATCCGCGACTATTCCAAGGTTCTGAAAGAATATCCGAACTTCTGGGAAGGCTATCACATGCGTGCTCAGGCCCGAAAGAAGGTGGGCGACACGAAGGGTGCGGCTGCCGATGAATTCAAACTCGTGAAGTACAACTTCAATATGATGTACGGCGGCAACAACGTGAGGGTTAAGACGAAGACAAGAAAAAAATCGTCGCGCAACCTCAACGAGTACGAACAACTTGTCGAAGACGACAACGACGAGACAATTCAGCATTATGCCAGCGCATATCGCGGAAGAGTTCAGGAAAACAAGGCTAATTCAAGTTTTCTGCCGATGTTCGTCCTTACATTCTACCCGAAAAAATCCGAAGTGCATAACTCCATCTACTACAACAGCGTCGTAGATGCTCTGAATGCCCTCTACATTCTCCCTGAGAAGATGTACATTTCAGGAGATGAGGCAAGTATGACAGAAGAACAAATTGCTTTGCATCAGGAAGATGTCGATGCGCAGACAAGGGCTATTCTGAAGGATGGAGGTAGTGCTATGCGTTATTTTGCCCGTGCTGCCGATTATGCGCAACTAATGGATTTCGAAAGCGCAATGGCAGATGCCGACAGTTGCATTGCACGCGACAATCGTAATCTTCTTGGCTATTTCATGAGGGCTGTAGTCCGATTCAAAAAGATGAAGAGTGCAGCTCCTGAGCAGGCAAAAGAGCAGAGCGCGATAGCCCAACTCGAATACAAACTCATTCTGAAGGATTTGGACGAGGCTATCCGTATTTCCCCGACATTCGCCTATACCTATTATAATAGAGGCAATGTGTTGGCAGAGATGCAGAACTATCCGGCTGCCATTGCCGATTACGACCACGCCATCGCCCTCGACCGTAACTTAGCCGAGGCATATTACAACCGGGGATTGGTTTACATCAAGACAAATCACATAGAAAAGGGTGTTGCCGACCTTAGCAAGGCGGGCGAGATGGGCTTGTATTCTGCATATAGCCTTATAAAAAAGTATAATATCGAAATGAAGAAAAAACAAAATTAACATTTAAAATGTTTTTTTTACGCTAAAATAGTGTGTGAAAACGAAAAGTTAGTTAATTTTGCGAATTGAATTTGAGAATATAAATTTAATTATGATAAAAATTACATTTCCAGACGGATCTGTTCGCTCGTATGAACAGGGCGTAACTGGACTTCAGATTGCCGAGAGTATTTCGCCTGCTCTGGCACGCAGCGTGGTAGCCTGCGGCGTGAATGGCGAAACGGTGGAGTTGAACCGTCCTATCAACGAGGACGCAAAGATTGAGCTCTATAAGTTCGAGGACGAGCAGGGTAAGCACACATTTTGGCACACCTCTGCCCACTTGCTGGCTGAAGCACTTCAGGAATTGTATCCTGGCATTCAGTTCGGTTTCGGTCCTGCTGTAGAGAGCGGTTTCTTCTATGATGTGTTGCTGCCAAATGGCGAGAGCATCAAGGAGAGCGATTTCGCTACTATTGAGAACAAGATGCGTGAACTGGCCTCTAAGAAGGAGCCTGTGGTTCGCAAGGAGGTGGCTAAGGCCGATGCTCTGAAGGAGTTTGCTGCCGATGGTCAGACTTACAAGTGCGAGCACATTGAACAGGACCTTGAAGATGGCACTATCACCACTTATACCCAGGGTAACTTTACCGACCTCTGCCGTGGTCCGCACCTTGTGGATACCGGCGAGATTAAGGCCATCAAGTTGACCAGCGTCGCTGGTGCTTTCTGGCGTGGCGATGCTACTCGTGAGCAGATGCAGCGTCTGTATGGTATCTCGTTCCCAAAAAAGAAGATGCTCGACGAGTATCTTGTAATGCTGGAGGAAGCCAAGAAGCGTGACCACCGCAAGATTGGCAAGGAGATGGAACTCTTTATGTTCTCTGAAAAAGTAGGTAAGGGCCTGCCAATCTGGTTGCCAAAGGGTACCGATATGCGTTTGCGTTTGCAGGATCACCTACGCAAGGTTCAGAAACGTTACGGCTATCAGGAGGTTATCACTCCACATATCGGCTCAAAGAATCTCTACGTTACTTCTGGTCACTGGGATCACTATGGCAAAGACTCGTTCCAGCCAATCAACACCCCTGAGGAGGGCGAGGAGTATCTGTTGAAGCCTATGAACTGTCCTCACCACTGTGAGATTTTCGCTTCGAAGCCTCGTTCATATAAGGATCTGCCTCTGCGTATCGCAGAGTTCGGTACTGTATATCGCTATGAGCAGAGCGGTGAGTTGCACGGCTTGACCCGTGTACGCTCGTTCACTCAGGATGATGCCCACTTGTTCTGCCGTCCCGACCAGGTGAAGCAGGAGTTCCTCAACGTGATGGACATCATCAATGTAGTGCTTTCTGCCTTTGGCTTTAACTTTGAAGCACAGATTTCACTCCGCGATCCAAACAACCACGAGAAGTATGTTGGTAGCGATGAAGACTGGGCATTGGCAGAGAAAGCCATCCAGGAGGCTTGCGCAGAAAAGGGCTTGGCTGCAAAGGTAGAATACGGCGAGGCTGCCTTCTATGGTCCTAAGCTCGACTTCATGATCAAGGATGCCATCGGCCGTCGTTGGCAGTTGGGTACTATTCAGGTGGATTACAACCTGCCTAAGCGCTTCCAGTTGGAGTATACCGACGAGGATAACCAGAAAAAGACGCCTGTGATGATTCATCGTGCGCCATTCGGCTCATTGGAGCGATTCACAGCCGTTCTTATAGAGCACACAGCTGGTCACTTCCCGTTGTGGTTGACTCCAAATCAGGTTTCAATTCTGCCAATCTCAGAAAAGTTCAACGATTACGCACAGAAACTTCAGGAGTATTTTGCTCAGTATGATGTCCGTGCCGTTATCGATGACCGTAACGAGAAGATTGGACGTAAGGTTCGCGACAACGAGATGAAGCGCATCCCTTACATGCTTATAGTTGGTGAGAAGGAAGTTGCTGAGGGTAAGGTTTCTGTGAGAAAACAGGGCGGAGAAGACCTCGGTTCAATGAAATATGAAGATTTTGCAAAGAAAATCTGCGAAGAAGTTCGTGAAATGACAAAAAATTTCTAACTTTGCAGCTCAAAATAATTGATTAACTAATAACAGAGCAAATTAAGGTTCAAAAACCATTTAATGAAGAAAGACGAAAAAAAACAGGAATATCGAATCAATGAACAGATTCGTGTCCGTGAAGTCCGCATTGTGGGCGATAATACAGAGCCAGTTGTAGTGCCTACTTTCAAGGCAATCCAAATGGCAGAGCAGCAGGGTGTAGACCTCGTAGAGATCTCTCCAAACGCTAACCCACCTGTTTGTAAGTTGATTGATTATTCTAAGTTCCTTTATCAACTGAAGAAGAAGGCTAAGGAGCAGAAGGCTAAGCAGGTGAAGATGGAAGTTAAGGAAATCCGATTCGGGCCTCAGACCGACGACCATGACTACAACTTCAAGCTTAAGCATGCTCAGGAATTCTTGGCTGAAGGTAACAAGGTCAAGGCTTATGTTTTCTTCCGCGGTCGTTCAATCCTCTTTAAGGAGCAGGGCGAGGTTCTTCTTCTTCGTTTTGCAAACGACCTCGAAGAGTACGGAAAGGTAGAGCAGATGCCTATTCTCGAGGGTAAGAGGATGATTCTCTTTATTGCACCTAAGAAAGATGCAGGAAAGAAGAAGCAGGCAGACAAACCGGCAACTGATGTTGTCGCACCAAAGGCAGAGAAGGCTGCTCCAAAGGTGAAGGAACGCAAGGAGTACACCGGACCAAAGGTTGAGGGTGAAGACTTCTAAGCAAATACAGAAAGAAAATGCGTAACGTTTGGTATATACGTTGCCATTCATTATTAATAATTAAAATTAAATTAAAAAAAATGCCAAAAGTTAAGACTAACTCCGGTGCTAAAAAAAGATTCGTTCTTACCGGATCAGGTAAAGTGAAGAGACAGCATGCTTATCACAGTCACATCTTGACAAAGAAGACTAAGAAGCAGAAGAGAAACCTTGACCACTCAGGTCTTGTTGTTACAAGCGACATGAATCAGGTTCGCCTACTTCTTAACTTGAAGTAATCTCAATTCACTTTTTAACTAACAAAATTTTATTAACCGAGTGTTTAGCCTCAAGTTCGTTTCATAATTAGGAGCGACGCTAACATTCAAAAAGAATTAAATTATGCCAAGATCAGTTAATCACGTTGCATCAAGAGCAAAGAGAAAGAAAATTTTAGGTCTTACCAGAGGTTACTTTGGTGCTAGAAAGAATGTTTGGACTGTAGCCAAGAATACTTGGGAGAAGGGTCTTACATACGCTTTCCGCGACCGTCGTAACAAGAAGCGTACATTCCGTGCATTGTGGATTCAGCGTATCAACGCTGCTGCACGTCTTGAGGGAATGTCATACTCACAGTTGATGGGTGGCCTTCACAAGGCAGGTATTGAGATCAACCGTAAGGTTCTCGCTGACCTCGCTCTTAACAACCCAGAGGCTTTCAAGGCTATCGTAGCTAAGGTTAAGTAATCAAAGCCCCGAAGGGCTAAGATATAACGGGATGATTCTTTTAGAGTCATCCCGTTTTTTATGTTAGCAAGCATGTGGGTGATGTGCAAAATCTTTTGCTCTTTTCTTGGTTTTATGAAATATTATACTTATATTTGCATTATCAATAAACAACAATATTGAAGCAGAAAAAACAGCTGCGCTGGGCTAGATCGGGAAACTCATCAAATTTTTATGAATAACCGAGACAGCTTCTTCTTCCGATGGCGTGCCGCCCCCCTTTTGGGTACACTACGTTAGCGGATTACAAAGGAAGTAGGGCCCTCAAATCTTGTATTTACTCGGAGATTTCATCACATCACCAGTGCGGCTTTACTATAAGCTATGGTTATGCTTAGCATCGCCATAGCTTTTTTACTTTGCAAATACTTTAATACATATACGATGAATCTTAAAAAACTATTTTTTGCATTTGGCATTGTCTTTTTAGGCGCTGTTCCTGTGGGGGCGCAGACGTTCCCGTATCAGGACAGACAACTATCTTCGCGGGAAAGAGCGGAGGACTTGGTTTCAAGGCTGACCCTCGAAGAAAAAGCGAGACTTATGATGGATAACTCGGCTGCTGTTGAACGTCTTGGCATAAAGAGTTATTGCTGGTGGAACGAGGCTCTGCACGGAGTGGCGCGTGCCGGACTGGCAACCGTTTTTCCGCAGCCTATCGGAATGGCGGCCTCTTTTAATCCCGATTTGCTTAATCGCGTTTATACAACTGTGAGCGACGAGGCGCGCGCCAAGTACGCATATCAGGCAAGTCGCGGAAGTCGTGAAAGATATCAGGGTGTAACAATGTGGACTCCGACTGTAAATATTTTTCGCGACCCTCGCTGGGGTAGAGGCATCGAGACATACGGCGAAGACCCATATCTGACAAGCATGATGGGACTTCAGGTTGTGAAGGGACTTCAGGGATATAAGAAAGGTGGATACGACAAACTTCATGCTTGCGCAAAGCATCTTGCTGTTCATTCAGGACCGGAGTGGAACAGACATTCGTTCGATATCCAGAATCTGCCTGCGCGCGACTTGTACGAGACTTATCTGCCTGCTTTCGAGACTCTTGTAAAAGAAGGTGGCGTGCGTGAGGTTATGTGTGCCTACAATCGTTTCGAAGGCTCTCCTTGTTGCGGAAACAACAAGCTTGAGGTTCAGATTTTGAGAAACGACTGGGGGTACAAGGGCATCATCGTTGCCGATTGTGGTGCGGTTGCCGACTTCTATAACGAGGGTTCGCATCATGTGTTTCCTGATGCTGCGCAAGGTTCGGCTTCTGCCGTGCGTCATGGAACAGACTTGGACTGTGGCTCGAGTTATAAGGCTCTTGTTGAGAGTGTGCAGAAAGGCTATGTAAGCGAGAAGGAGGTTGATGTTTGCGTAACCCGACTTATGCGCGACCGTTTCGATATTGGCGAGATGGATCCGTTTGAGTGCAACCCGTGGAATAACATTCCTTATTCTGTCGTTGCATCGGATGAGCACAAGGCTGTTGCCAACGAGATGGCGCACCAGTGCATGACTCTGCTTTTGAACAAGAACAATACGCTTCCGTTGCCAAAGAATCTGAAGAAGATTGCCGTTGTTGGTCCTAATGCCAACGATTCGGTTATGATGTGGGGAAACTACAACGGTATGCCGCGTCACACAATTACGATGCTCGATGGCATCAAGAATATTGTATCGGCAATAACCGATGTGGTTTATGAACAAGGCTCGACTTGTACCGACAACGAGTTGGTGTTCAGCGTGTTTAACCAATGCACATCTAACGGAAAGAAAGGCTTTACGGCATATTATTGGAACAATCTTAAGCAGGAAGGCGAGCCTGTTGCAACGATGCAGATGACAACGCCTTTCCAACTCTGCACATCGGGTGCAACGGTATTTGCTCCGGGAGTAAATCTGACGGATTTCTCGGCCAAGTATGTCGGAACGCTGAAGCCTGAAAAGGACGGCGAGATTGTTATCGACAGTTATGTTTACGGCGCAGGTCGCGTTTTGGTTAACGGCAAGGAATTGAAGAAATATTCGAATACGCACGGCGGTCGTCCGTTGGTTTGCAGTTTTCAGGCAAAGGCAGGAAAAACTTATGACATTCAACTCGATTTTGCATATACTCGTACTGATGCTCAGTTGAACTTCGACCTTGGTTACAAGAAGAATGTTTCTATCGAAAGCGTGGTTGATAAGGTTAAGGATGCCGAAGTTGTTATATATATAGGTGGAATCTCTCCACGTCTCGAAGGTGAGGAGATGGGTGTGAATATTCCGGGATTCAAGAGAGGCGACAGAACAGACATCGAACTTCCGAAGATTCAGCGCGAGACTCTTGCTGCATTGAAGAAGGCTGGCAAGAAGATTGTTTATGTAAACTGCTCTGGCTCGCCAATCGGACTGATTCCGGAGTTGGAGACATGCGACGCTATTTTGCAGGCTTGGTATCCGGGACAGGAAGGCGGCGAGGCGGTTGCCGATGTCCTCTTTGGAGAATACAATCCTTCGGGAAAACTGCCTGTTACATTCTATAAAAACGTAAGTCAACTTCCAGATTTTGAGGATTATCGAATGCAGAACCGTACTTATCGCTACATGAAGGAAGAGCCGTTGTTCCCATTCGGCTACGGATTGAGCTATACCACATTCAAGATTGGTGCTGCAAAACTTTCGTCAAGCAAGATTGGCAAGGAAGATTCGCTTACTGTTTCGTTCAGTGTTCACAATACCGGAAAGATGGACGGTGCAGAAGTCTGTCAGATTTATCTCCGCAAGGAAGGCGATGAGACTGGTCCTTTGAAAGCTCTGCGCGGATTCAAGCGCGTTGAACTGAAAGCCGGCGAGAAGAAGAACGTTAGCATCACTCTCGGAAAAAAAGAACTCGAGTGGTGGAACGAGGAAGTGAACTGCATGACAATTGTTCCGGGAACATATCACCTAATGCTCGGAAACAGTTCGGACAGCAAGGCTCTGAAAACGCATAAGTTTACAATTACCAAATAACAAACAAAAAATCATGAAACTTTTGTCACTAAAAACATTATTTATGGCAGTCTTCAGCACCTCATTTTTGATGGCAGGTGCTGAAGACTTGCCTGCTTTTCCGGGGGCTGAGGGCTTCGGAAGATACACCACGGGAGGCCGTGGCGGAGCGGTTTACCACGTTACATCGCTCGAAGATACAAACACGAAGGGCACGCTGAGATGGGCGTTGAACCGAAACGAAAAGCGGACTATCGTGTTTGATGTAAGCGGAACGATTCATCTGACGTCGGCAATGGATTTGAAATATGGCAACGTAACGGTTGCCGGTCAGACAGCGCCGGGCGATGGCATCTGCATTGCCGACTATCCGTTTACAATAAAGGCGAGCAACGTTATTATCCGATTCATGCGCTTCCGCCTTGGAAACAAGAATGTTGACAAGCACGAAGGCGACGGACTTGGCGCGATGGATCAGAAAAACATCATTGTAGACCATTGTTCGGTTAGTTGGAGTGTTGACGAGTGCCTTTCAATCTACGGAAACCACAACACAACGGTACAATGGTGCATCGTGTCGCAGAGCATGAACAACAGCGGACACTCAAAGGGTGCGCACGGCTACGGCGGAAACTGGGGCGGCGCAGGTGCAACGTATCACCACAATCTGATGGCGCATCATGCAAGTCGCGTGCCTCGCCTTGGTCCGCGTGCCTCTACTCAGACCGACGAGCGTCTAGACCTTCGCAACAATGTGTTCTACAACTGGGCCGGAAACGGCTGCTATGGTGGCGAGGGCATGAAAGTGAACATCGTAAACAATTATTACAAGCCGGGTCCCGGAACGGCTACGCGAAATTCAACAATTCAGCGGCGCATAGCATCGGTAAATATCAGAACTACGGAATATTGCAAGCGAGTTGAAAATGCCGACGGAACGGTTACGGGTAACGACTGGCTGCCAATGTGGCATGTGTGGGGCAAGTATTATGTTGATGGCAACGTTAATCCGAATTTCAGCGATGTGACAGGCGACAACTGGACTTACGGAATGTATAATCAGATTGATGCGTCGGGCAACGACGGCACTTACGACAGTTATGTTAAGGATTCGATAAGACTAAGCGAGCCTATTCCGTACTATTTCGTTACCACTCACACAGCCGAGAAGGCTTACGAAAAGGTGCTTCAGTATGCTGGAGCATCGCTCGCGCGCGACAGTCACGACGCTTTGATGGTGAGCGACACTCGCGATGCCGTTGCCACATATACAGGTACTAACGGCTCAAAAGTGCCGGGAATCATCGACTCGCAAGAGGATAACAAGCCTGCCGATGCACCAGCCGATTGGAGCGCGTGGCCAACTCTTGAAAGCAAGGAATGTCCGGCAGATGCCGATGGCGACGGAATGCCCGACGTATGGGAACAGGCAAACGGCTTGAACCCGAACGATGCTTCGGACAGAAATACAACCAATGCCGAGGGCTACACGATGCTCGAAGTCTACATGAACAGCATCGTTGCCGACATTATGGCAAACGAGGTTGCCGATGGCGTGGCTGACGGCATCCGTCAAGGCGAGCAGACTACCGATGTGTCTTCGGTAAGCAAAAGTGTGATTAAGGCTGAATGTGTTGATGTTTATTCGCGCAACGGCTTACTGCTGAAGAAAAACGTAAGCCGCAACGAGGCTATGAATCTGCCAAAGGGTGTTTATGTAATCGGCGGCGAAAAAGTCTTGGTTGACTGATTATTTTCGCTTGAATATGAAAAATCCCTTCTTTTTTCCGACAAAAGGAGAAAGAAGGGATTTTTTGCAAGAAACTTTTGCGCTATTTGTCTATGCTAAGTTTTTGTCGCTAATCTACGATGCTGAAAAATCGAACGAAACCCGAAGGCATCCCGAAGGGTCAGCAGCAAACTTCGTATTCCTTTTTCATTTCGTGCAAGAGAGATTTTATTTCCTCTAAGGCTGGAAGAAAGTCATTTGCTTTTTTCTTGAAAATTGTTTCAACATAGTCGAACTTGTCCTCGAAGTCGTTGTCGTTACACAGCTTTATGAAAACGATGCCGCGCAAAACTCGCTCGGGAGGAGTCACGCCAAAGAGAAGGCGCTCCCAACTTATTGATTTCTTTGAATAGGCGCAAAGCCTTTCCCACAAATATTGCGGAGACGAATAGTTCTCTGCAAAGTCGTCGAACTTGTCTTCGATAAACTGCCATGTGGCAAGGCAGAGCTGCTTTATATTCTCGTCGGTTGCAGAAGCCTTGACAACGTCGTTAAGTTCGTCAAGCGGCTTTGGCAGTTGCAGAGTGAATGTTCCGAAACAGCCGAAATTGCCGGGCTTGAAAGGGTAGAAGAGCTTTTGCATCCATTCTTCGACCTTGTCGAGGCGGATGCTTGGCGGATTGATGCAGAGCCGACCGTTGTCGCCGACCGTAAACGAGAAAATGAGGTTGCCAACATCGGTAGGACGTGTGTAGTAGAACACGTTTTTATCGCGATGCACGTTGCAGAAGCCGTGGCTGCGGAGGCTGGCATCGAGATAGCAGCCTACAATCTCTAAGGTTTGCTTTTGTGGCGAAACCTTCTCTTCAGCCTTGTTGCCAAAGATTGATTTTATACGGCTTAGCAGACTTTCCTTCTCACCCTGCGCGCCACCAAGTAAAGCCAAAAGTTCCTTGTTTACCAGCTCTGGTGGAGTTGGCACAAATGTCCTTTCCGTCTTCTTTTTAGACCTCTCTGTTGGAGCAGATATTGGCGTGAAATTTTTCGCAACCATTGCTTTTATTTTCTCCATCTCTGCCTCTTCGTTTGGTGAGTCCATGCTATATTTTGGCTCGATGGTTGGAAGTATTTCCTTCATTCTTTCAAAATCACGACGGAAATTTTCGCATCCATAATGTTCTTCTTCTTTTTCATCTTCGATAAGTTCTGTTTCTACAAACTGTAACTTATCTTCATATAAAGGGTCGTTGCAAAGTTTTGATATAATCAGTCCTCTGAAGTATCCGTCATAACTGCCAAATAATTCAATATCACCCTCATCGTAGTTCCACATCCATGAGATTTTATTTTGAATAAAGTCGTCAATTTTTCGGACAATATTCGGAAGATACAAATAGGTTTCAACAAACTTCTTTGCTGTACCAAAAAGATAGTCCAAGAAGTAATCAACAACCATATTTGCATCATCTTCGGTTTCGATAACAAAATCATCATACTTTGTCAAGTCGGTCTTGTCAAAAAGAGTTCTACGATACCTATTGGTTTTGACATCAATGTTCCCCATATTTGAATTACCACAGAGTAATGTTTCTCCTATACATTCTGAGATGTACGATTCAATTTCCTTGATAGTTATATCTATCCTTGAAAATTTAAGATTGTAAATTCCGCCATGAAAAGATACATGGGGAACTATGAAGTCGAAGGATATCTTAAAATATCCTATATCAAGCGAATAGACAGGAAAATATCCACTCTTATACACTTTCCATCCGAGTGGTTTCAGTTCAGCGTCAAGACGCTTGCAAACCATCTTCTTGATTTCATTTTTTTGTATGTTTGCCATGATGAATTTCTTTGGCTAAGTTTGTTTTCAATAATTCGATAAAATCACACCAACAACTTGCTTCTTCTACAGAAAAATCCGTATTGCCTGCAAATAGCATAAATTTCTGCCTTATCTCCAGTCGAGTTTAAGATTGCGGATTATGCAACTGCCGTTGGCTACCGTTCCCGTGTGCTGAATGCCAAATCCGCCGAATTTGTTAGGCTTTATGGTGGCTGAAAGTTCGGCATTTACGGGCAAGCCCTTGTCCTGAGGGTCGCCGGCGGTATTGTTGGTTACCGATGCCGTGAAAATCTTGCCCTTTATCTTCAGACTGATGGTGCATCCTGTGCGGAATCCCGTTGCAGATACAGGCGCGCCAAGTTCTTCGGCCATGCCGTTGCTAAAGTGCATCAACTGGAAGTCTACTGCCGAGTTGAACCTCTTTGTACGCATAATCCTCAGTCCGTAGCCAGTCTGTGTGGCTGGGTCGAACTTTATGTAAACGTCCATATACTGCATGCTTGTTCCGGAGAAGCCCTGCCCTGCATTCTTGCATGGTGCGACCTCCATTGTAACGTCCATTTCGGAGTATTTGCCATCCATAGGCGTGTACATCATTCGTGCGCCGCGATGCGCCTGATTGAAGCCTATGATGTCTGCCGCGCCGTCAATTCCGTATTCGTAACTGTACACATCGTCGTCCTTCTTCTCGAAAGCCCATTTGTACTCGTTTGTGTCCTCGGGCTTGTTGATGGTAAAAGTCCACAATCCGGCGGCGATATCCGGCTGGGTTGTTCCCGGTATGTCGCTAAAATCGGTACTTAGCGACAGCATCTTTTCGGCGCAACTGATAGGCGATTGTGTTACAACCTTTACAATATTTTCGTTAGCCTCGCACCTTTGGTGTTTTGTGGCAATGGTAGCCATTATGTAGCAGCCGTTGTCTTCTTCGGTTATGTTGTAATTTTTCAGAGGTTCTTTTCGCGAACATCTTATTTTGTACCATTTTGTGGTGTCGGGGTTGCCGTTGGCATCGCGGCGGCAACGGTACCAGTCTATAACCGACATGTCGCGCAGATTGTCGTCCATCTTTAGTGCGTACAGTAGGTTGAGTTCGCTTCCGTTCTGTATTATCGAAGGCGTGCCGATTATAGCAGGCGGAGGAAGTTGTTTTGGAATGAGGTTTACGCGGCAAGCCGTCTCGAGTCCGCTCGATGTTCTTGCTGTTACTATAACCGTGTGCGGTTGGTCGTCGGTAGAGATGCCTTTGACAACGCACTTGCTGCCGTCCTCGTTGGGGCGAAGGCTTACCAGTTTGGCTTTCTCCTTGTTGTCGACGCACCACGTTACCTTGTACGGATTTTCGGGCTTCTCGTTGTTTCCGTAGTAGTACTGGTGGGTTGTAAGAGTGTACTCGTCAACCTCGCTCTCGATGGTGATGTTGCGCTGCGAAGCCACAATCATCGACGGCTCGTGATGTACGGCGAGATAGTTCTTCATCTGCGGATTCCAGCCGTCGTCGCCCGAGATGAGGTTGTAGACGTTGTACGTTCCGTTAGGGTTCTTGAATGCCGAAAGAATCTTCTTGCCCGTCATGTCTATCGTAAACCACGGCTCTTCCTTCTGCCATTCTATGTTCTTGTTGTCGTTTCCCGTAACGTTGAATATGTAGTTGCGCTGGTCTGTTATCGGCTTCAGAGCCCATCGGTATGTAGGCTTTACGCTTATGTTGTCCCAATGGCAGTCTACCATCACCACCGAGCCGCCCGAGCGCGTTATGTACTGTTCTCTCATTACGGCGTAGAACGTACAGTTAAGGAACACCACGCCCGAACTGATGGTGCTGTGCAGAGGCTTGTTGCTGTAAAGGCTAATCTTGCAGTTTTCGTAGACCGCCATGCTGTTCAGGCCGTTCTCGCTACATTCCATTTCGCAGTTTTCGTAGAGCGTGCGATATGCGCCTACGAAAGGCGACATGTGTGCCCTTCCGATGAAGCGGCAGTTCTTAAAGTAGAATCTGTCGCCCATTGCTATTCCGATGGATGCCTGAACGTTGGTGTTGGTGCGCCTTTTGCGGCTCAGTTCGGGCTTGAGTTGGTAGACGAGGTCGGTAGAGCAGTAGTTTCCGAAGGTGATGTTCTCGGCAGTAACGTCTTCGCCAATCCAGTAGAACATACAGAAGTTTTTGTTTGCTCCGAAGCCGTTTCCGCGGTTGCTTGCCAGAACTACGTTGTGAGGGTCGGCACTCAGCCCGATGAGTCTAACCTTGCTCAGATTAACCTTCATGCCAACGGCAGGCATCGACATTGTGCTGCTTTTCCTTATCGAAGGGTCGTCGGGGTCGTCAATCCAGTAAACGTTTGGGGTTATGTATATGTCAATCGTGCCCAGTTCTCTTATTTTCCGGTTCTGGGCTGACTTAATGGCATCGTTTACGTTGTTGTATACGTGCTCAATCTCGATAGGCGTTCTGCTTGGATCTACAAGATACACGCTCATGCCCGTGGTAAGGGTTTTACCTTGGTACATGAACTTTTGCTGCGCCGTGGCATTCAGGCAAAAGACAAAAATGGTTAAGAATGTCAAAAGTCCTTGTTTCATCACATCTTGTCTTTAATGCAACAAATATACAAGAAATGTTTAATATAAAAGTGCTGTTTCGGAATTTGTTTTTTACAAAATGACATGAATTTTGTTTCTTTTTCCGAGAAAGAGAATTTTTTTTGCATTTTAAATCAATTTTTTTGCCGGAATATTTGGAATTAAAAAAGAAACCCTTATCTTTGCAATGTGTTTTTCATAGTATTAGATTTAAGGTTAACAAGGTTGGGTGCAGGCGTGCACCCTTTTTTCGTTTTATGCCCTTTCTGATACTCAATCTTTCTGAAAATCTGGCGGAAAATCCTTTGGACGAATCATTTAAATGACAGATTTTTAGCGCATGCCGCGCCGAAAGTCATTTTTTTTGTCTATTTTTGCACCTCAACTGAAAGATTATAACATGAAAGTAAGAAAATTATTTCTTTTTGTTTCTGCCATGTTCATGGTTTGTTCTGTCGAAGCCAAGGATGTGATTGTTGAAATGCAGAACAATGTCAGTATGATTCGCGAGAATGAGATTGTTGAAATTCCTCTTGAACGCATTAGCGCAACTCTCGGACTGAAGGCGGGCGACCGCATATCGGTGATGGATGCCTTTCACAAAGAGGTTCCTACTCAGATAACTTACGACCGCAAACTTATCTTCCCGGCAAACGTGGGAGCCGGAACTCGCGCGGTGTACACAATCCGCTTGGCATCGGGCGTTCCTGCGCCAGAGCAGGCTGTGTTTGTATCGCAGTACACAAAGCATCAGGGCGATGTGGTTTGGGAGAACGACAAGATGGCTTATCGTCTTTACGGCCCGAACAACAGCCGCATTGGATTGAGCGAGTGGGGCAACGACGTGTGGCTGAAGCGTGTGCCAGAACTGGTGGTTGATGCCCGCATGTCGAACGTTCTGAGCGACGATAACCGAAACAAGGTGCGCACGCTATCTGCCATAGACGGACTGGTGGGCGAGCAGTATGCCGCATCGTTCGACCTTGAGCACGACCACGGAAACGGAATGGACTGCTACAGCGTTGGCGCATCGCTCGGATGTGCCGGAACGGCTCTCGTTGACAATGCCGGCAGAATTCTTTTCTCTGGCTACTACAAGAGTTTTAAGATTCTCGACAACGGACCTCTCCGCCTCACATTTCAGGTTGTTATGAACCCAGTTACGGTAAACGGAAGCGTTGTTACCGAGACTCGCACTATTCAGTTAGACCGCAACAGCCAGTTTAACAAAACGACTATCTCGTACACCGGACTTGGCAAGGCGGCAAGCGTAATTACGGGCTTGGTTATGCACAGGGACAACACTACAAGATATGGCATTGCAGCCGACAAGTCGTACATGACTTACGAGGATTTGACTTGCAATCCGCAGAACAATAACGGTAAGATTTTCGTTGCCGCAATGTTCCCACAGACTCCGATGAAGATTGAGCCTCAGATGCTTGCCGTTGCCGAATCGCAGGGCGGTGTTGGCCATGTGGCAGCCTTCAGCACAATAAATGGCTCGGCTGCATACACATATTATTGGGGGGCAGGCTGGACAAAGTTTGGATTCCCAACCCTCGAGGTGTGGAACAACTTTGTGCGCGACTTTGCCGCCAAGGTTAAGAAGCCAATCATTATAACGTTGAAATAATTTTTCATTTTGATAGTTTATACGAATCCTGCAAGTGCGAGAATATCATGCGTTTGCAGGATTTTTTTTTGTTTTGTGAGATTGTTTTTTGGGGGAGAGAAGGAATTTTTCTGATAAAAAACTTTACAAAATGTTTGTAGGTATTGGAAAAAGTTGTATCTTTGCATCGCTTTTCGAAAGAAGAGTACTTCTCAATGAAGTTTGGAGAGGTGGTAGAGTGGTCGATTACAGCGGTCTTGAAAACCGCCGAACGGCGACGTTCCGGGGGTTCGAATCCCTCCCTCTCCGCAAAAAAGTGTTAAGCGTTAGTTCTTTAAGAGAATTGACGCTTTTCTTTTTTCTAAAAACTTACTTTAAATTGAAAGAAATCGTTGTCTGATTCTGGCTTCTGCTTACCGTGCTTTTGTTTGTGTTCTTTCTGCCATGTTTCATCCTATTCCATATTAGAAAAGACGAAGCGATTGGGGCAGATTTCTTGTTTGAATAGAAGTCTGGCACAGGGACGCTACAATGAAGCTGGAGCGCAAGTTTTTTGAGAAAGTCTATTGCGTAGAAGGTTGGCAGAGATAGGCTCTCTTTACCGCCTTCTATGCGATATAACATCAGTTCCACCAGAAATGCCATACGGTTGATTTGCGCAGACTGTCGGCCAAGTCGTTGATAGTGCTGAGTCCTGTCTGTGCAAGAATGTCGGGGCAGAAGGTGTGCTGTTCTTTGGCAAGGTGCAGGCTCTGTGTTCCTTCGACAGGCTGCGGAGCAGTCATCTCGATAGTGTTGTATGTGATGAATGCCGGCGCGGCTCCGTATTGCTTAAACCAGTATTTGCCAACGCTGACAAAGGCTTTTTTGCTGGGGCAGTCGTTCCATCCGCCAAACGAAAACCATGCGAGAGCCTGCCACGGCTCACTTACTGGAATCTCTGCCAGAATTGCAGCATCAGAACTGTTGTAGTCGTCGAGGCACAAGTCGTGCAGTTCGTAGCCTTGGTTTGACGGCTTGCCCAGAAGTTCGTTGTATCTGTACGAACCACCGTATTCGTTCCATTTTTTTTGCAGCGTGTATTCGAGCCATTTTTTGCCTTCGCTAACCGATGCCTTCTCTATAAGTTCCCTGCGCTTGGAATTGATGTACTTCATGCTTATTTCTTCTCCTGTTACGATGTTGAATTCTTTCATAATCTCGTCGTACAGAATGTCGCTTATAAAGACAATAATAGGAACGAACCCTTCCTTTTTGCCGCGTTCAAGTGCCTCGTGGTAAGTCTTTTCTATCTCGTCGGCCATGTTGAGTCCGAAGAATGTGCAAGGACAGTCGGCCAGTATTCTGAATTTGTCGAACAATTGTTTTTCGGCTTCAGCTTCTTTGGCTTTCAGTTCTTTAACGTAAGGGTTGTTCTTTCTGAATTCCCGTTCTTCCTTTTCGTCAGGGCCAAACATAATCAAATCTATCAGTTTTTCCGATTCATCTTGTTTTTCGTCTTCTTCTTTTAAGGAAAACTCATTTTCGTTGCCGGCTTTGTTATATATAACGCCTATTAAAATGACAACAAATATTATTATTGTTAGTGCGATAGGAAGGTTGCTCACGCAAATAAATTTGCCATATACTAAGAATTTTATAGCAAGTACTATTGTTGCAGAAATTATGAAAGTGATATATCTGTCTTTTTCCATAATGTTTGGTTTTAATGTTGATTATTTTTGAAATGATTCTCTCTTTGTTGTCGAAACGTCCGAACCAATGTGCTTTCAATGATTCGGACGCTGTTAATGTGGAAATTCGGTTTAGTCCCACCAGAAATACCATACGGTTGATTTGCGCAGACAATCAGCCAAGGTATTTACATAGCCTACTCCTTGAGAAACAATGTCTGTGCAGAACGCGTATTGTTCTTCGGCAAGTTCGAGGCTTTGATTGTTGCTTACAGGCTTAGAAACGGTCATCTCAAGAGTGTCGTAGGTGATAAGCGAAGGGACTGCGCCATATTTCTCGTACCAATATTTGCATACGTTTACAAAATCCTTCTTCTCTGGGCATGCATTCCAGTTGCCAAATGGGAACCATGCTATTACTTGCCAAGGTTCTTTCACCGGAACTTCAACGATGAGCATTGGAGGAGTTTTCTCTTGGCTGAAAATAGATAGTTCTTTCATTCCTTGCTGGTCGTTTACCGGTTCGCCCAAAATCTCATTGTATGAATCGTCTTTAAGGTCTTTCAACTCTTTCTGTAGCCATTTCTTTCCCTCTTCGACAGATGCTTCGGCTATCAATTTTTTGCGTGTCGAACGTATTGTCTGAATATCAATCTTGTTTTCATCCTCCAAGCCTAATTCAGAACTGATAGCCGTGTATAGTATGTCGTTTGCATATATAAGCAATGGCACGAATCCTTCTTTCTTTCCTCGTGCAATGGCGTTGTTGTAATGGCGCAAAAACTCGCTTCCCGATGTTGGAGGATAGTAAGTGCATTTGCAGTCGGCTATTTCCTTGAATTTCGCAACCAGTTCGGTGTTGTCTTTCTCCGAATCGTTTTTCATTATCTCTTTCTTGATGAGTTCGTCTGTGAGAATCTGAGTGTTGTTCGAGTTTTTGCAAGACTGTAAGGTTGTTGATGCGACCAAAATGGCGCATAGAGTAAAGTTCGCTTTAAAGTTAAAATTAGTCATAAAGGTTTGTCTTTTAATTATTTAAAATAATTTTCTCTGTATTGTTGTGGCGTTACGCCGACGTTTTTTCTGAACGCGCGGATAAAGTACGAATAATCTTCGTAGCCGAGCGATGTGGCGATGTTCTTTATCGGCTTGTTTGTTGTTACCAGCGCAAGTTCGGCAAGTTCGAGTTTGCGCTTGGTTACGAACTGGTTGGGTGTCTCGCCGGTGTGCTCTCTGAACGTGCGGAAGAAATGCCCCTTCGACATGCAAGCCATGCTGGCAAGATGGTCGAAATCTATGGTCTGACCGATGTTTTTGCGGATGTAGGTAAGCGTCTGCTGAATGCGATTGTCCTTGACCTCGCTCTTTGCACTCGCCAGTCTGAGAAAGCGCGACAGAAGGATTATCATGATGCCGTGCGACTCAACTTTTTTGTGAAACGCGCTCTGCTGATTCTTCAGATAATTGTCTACGAGAGTCTGATGATTGTCGTAGGTGTTCGGGTTGGATGCCGGAATCTTCAACTCCGGATTTATATCGCACAGCCGCTTAATCAGTTCGAGGTCGCCGGGCTGAGCCTCGACCTCTACGGGCATTTCCAAGTCCTCCAGAATGGCTGGCTCGTTCTGTATATCTTCGAAAATATGAATGTAGTAATGTACGAAATGCGAATTGCAGAAGCAGTTGTGAACCGTGTATGCCGGAATCATGTAAAGATGATGCGGTGTGAGCCTGAATCTGCCCGAAGGCAGTTCAACTTCGGCTGTGCCCTCGGTAACGTAATAGAGGCGGAGGAAGGGACTTCGCACATTTGTCCAGTTCCAGTCGCCGTTGTGGTAGCAGCATCCGGCGTTGAGGGCAAGCAAGTGAAGCCGTTCGACAGGAATATTCATTTTTTTGTTTATTTGTGAAAACTTCTGCAAAGAAACAAAAAAAGACAAAATATCAAGGCTTTATGCCGTGTTTTTCTTCAGAAATGTTAAGATTGTCCTATTCTTTGTGCTTTTTGTCTGACACTTTTTCTGCTGTTAATCCGTATCTTTGTGGCAGAAATCAGATATTTGAATATGAAGATAATAGGAAGAAGGATAATCGTTGGGTTATGCGCATTTCTTGCCTTATGTGGCAAGGCTGGCGCACAGAATGTTGTGGAAGAAAGTCTTTCTCGCCACAACTTTTTCTATGCAGGGCAGAGTAAGCGTCTGAGAATGTTCAAGGTGCAGAATGGAGCCGTGGCGTGGACTTACGACAATGCTCAGCTGCCAAAGTCGGAGAGGCTGAAGGGCGAGATTAGCGATGCCATCTTGATGAACGACGGACACATTCTGATGGCGCATCAGTTTGGAATAACCGAGATTGACGGCAGCGGAAAAAACGTGTGGCACTACGATGCGCCGCAGGGATGCGAGATTCATACCGTGCAGCCGATAGGCACTACGCACGTTGTTTTTGTGCAGAACGGAAAGCCTGCAAAGATTGTGGTGATGGAGATTCCGTCGAAACGCATCGTGCGCGAGTTCGAGGCGGCTACAAACGAGAAAGGCTCGGTTCACGGACAGTTCCGCAATGCCCGGTTGACATCGCGCGGCACTCTTCTTGTTGCCAACATGGGACTTGGCTGCATCAGCGAGTACAACTGCGAGGGCAAGGAACTCGAACGCTGGAGCGGATTCAAACCGTGGTCTGTTCAGGAACTGCCGAAGGGCAATATTCTGATAACAGGCAGAAAGGGAGAAATTCAGGAGATGAACCGTCAGGGACAGATTGTCTGGCAAATGAATGTTGCGCAGATTGGCGTTACTCAGCCGCAGAAAACCGTCAGACTGAAAAACGGGAATCACATTGTAAACAACTGGTACAACGAGTGGAACAAGACTCCGATGGATACGGCAAACGCGCCGGTTCAGGCGGTGGAGATTGACCGAGACGGAAAGGTGGTTTGGCAACTCCGCGCATGGAAGAAGCCAGATTTAGGGCCTTCGACCACCATTCAACTTTTGGGCGAGGCTGTTAATCGCAAGCGGATGTTTTTCGGCGAGTTCAACCCAGTCAGCCCTAATCTTTTCGTTGCGCCAAACCAGCCGCTGGGCGAGGGCAAGGGTATCAATCCCGGCAGAGTGGCATGGATTCACAATCCCGGCGTGGCATCGTGGGACGGTCGCACCGGTCTTTGGGTAGAAGACCGATGGAACAATCAGCAGAAGGCCGATGACATGATTCGCGAGGCCATCATCCAACTAACCGGCGAAACTACGGCGCAGAAGGCTTGGAAGGCTCTCTTCTGCCACTTCAACAAGGAGCATGGACGCGGCAGCCGTGGCTACAAAAAAGGCGAGAAGATTGCCGTAAAACTGAATATGAATAACGCCATAACGCACCACGATACCATCGAGTTGAACTCGTCGCCGTTTGTGACGCTGGCTCTCGTGCGCTCGATGGTTCGCGACGGCAGAATACGCGAGCAGGACATCATTTTGTGCGAGCCGAGCCGTGCCATAACCGACAGCATCTACAACAAGGTTCACCGCGAGTTTCCGAAGGTTGTGTTTATCGACAATATCGGCGGAGACGGCAGGCAGAAATGCGAATATTATCCAGAGCAGATAACCTATTCGGCTGATAACGGCAAGCTGGCGCGAGGATTGGCAAAGTGCATCGTCGATGCCGACTATCTGATAAACAGCGCGTTGCTGAAGACTCATTCTGGTCCCGGCGTAACTCTGACGACGAAAAACTGGTATGGCGCAACCGACATTTCGCTTATTTGGCGACGAAATGCACACAGCAACTTCAGTGCCGACAAACGCCACGGAAAGCCGGGCTACAAGACGTTTGTCGACTTTATCTCGCACAAGAATCTGGGGCAGAAATGTTTGCTCTTCATAATTGACGGAACGTACGGCTCGCGCGATGTGAACGGAGCACCGAATCCGAAGTGGCAGAAAGAGCCGTTCTGCGGCGACTGGGCCTGCTCGCTCATCGTGTCGCAGGACGAGCTTGCTTGCGATGCCGTAGGGGCTGACATTCTGATTGGCGAATGGCCGGAGTTCGGAAGTCTGAACTATTGCGACGAGTATCTTCGCGAGGCAGCGATGATTCCTAACGCGCCGAGCGGAACGGTTTATAAGCAAGATGGCAAGCCGCTTACTGCGCCTCTTGGACTGATGGAGCACTGGAACAATCCGAAGGAAAGACAATACAAGAAAATAGATTTGAAATACAAAAAAATGTAAGGAAAAATGTATATTTGCGGACTAATGTCTTTGAAAATCTTTTTATAAAACACAAAACATTATTTATGACAAACTCAAGAGTTATTGCTGGCTTGCTGTGCTTTGTCTGCACAACAGGTGTTTTTGCCGACGAGAACGACAATCCTGCACAGATTGTAGACAGCATTTCTGAAGTAAAAGTAACGGCAGCACGAATCAGAAGCAACAGCAGTCATGTGCCGCTGAACATCTCGGTTGTGGGAAACCATACGCTTAACCGACAGCACAGAACAAATATCTTGCCAACGCTCAACGAACAGATTCCGGGACTGATGATTAACGGCCGTGGAGTTATGGGATACGGCGTAAGCACGGGCGGAACGGGCGGCATGATGATGCGAGGCATATCGTCGGCTGCCGGTCAGGTGATGGTGCTTATCGATGGACATCCCCAGTACAACGGAATATACGGTCATTCAATGGCCGACAGCTATCATACTCTCTGGGCAGAGAAGGTCGAGGTAATCAGCGGCCCGGCAAGCATTCTGTACGGCTCAAACGCAATGGGCGGCGTTATTAACATCATCACGCGCGAGGCTGGAGAGAACCGTAGTCCGTGGGGCACAACGCGCATCAACATTGGCGGTGGATTTTACGGAACGCTCATGACCGACGCATCGCATCAGTACAAGAACGGCAGATTCTCGAGTAACGTGGCTGTTGAATATAACCGCTCGGACAATCACCTTCAAAACATGGATTTTGAGCAGTACGGCGGATTGGCAAACCTCAAATATCAACTTTGCGAGAGTTGGAATGTCTACGGAAATGCCGACATCACGCACTTCAACGCATCATATCCCGGCACGGTGCAAAGCCCTATGCTCGAGGCCGACCAGTGGATTACTCGCGGAGCGGTGAATCTGGGCGTTGAGAACAATTACGAGAGCACAAGCGGACGCATCAGCATATACGACAACTTTGGTCGTCACAAGATAAACGACGGTTACGTCAACGCAGTCGGAGCAACTCCGCAGACACGTTTCTTCCGCTCGCGCGACCATCTCTTCGGCATCAACGCCTATCAGAGTGCGAGTCTTTGGAAGGGCGGAAAGGTGAGTGTTGGTGCAGACTATCAGCGCATCTACGGAAAGGCATTCTACACAAGTCGCGAGACTGGCGAGGTGCTCGAAACGCAGAACAAGCAGTCGGGCAAGGAGAATATGTACGAGTTTGGCATTTATGGCGAGGTTAGTCAGGAGATTAGCCAGTGGCTTACGCTCGATGCCGGTCTGCGATACGACCGTCATTCGGTAAGCGGTTCGGAGGTTGTTCCGCAGGGAGGAATTGTTGTGCGCCCTATTAAGAACGGCGAGTTGAAGGCACTTGCCGGCAAGGGATTCCGCAACCCGACGATGCGTGAGATGTATCTCTATCCACCGTCAAATACCGACCTCAAGCCAGAGCGACTTTACAACTACGAACTGTCGTGGAGTCAGCGCATCGACAACGGCGGATATCCGTTCTTCGACTATAAGGTTTGCGGCTATTACATCAAGGCCGACAACATCATCCAGACTGTAAACCGCAAGAATATCAATACCGGCGAACTCACAAACAAGGGTGTTGAACTTAGTCTTAGAGCAGGTCTCAACAGTCATTGGAATCTTGTTTCGAACTACAGTTATCTCAACATGAAGAACGCTGTTGTAGGTGCGCCAAAACACAAAGGCTATTTCGGAGCAGAGACAAATTACGGCAAGTTCAGCGCAACGGTAGGAATGATGGTTGTAAACGGACTCTACACCTCTGTGGGCGAGAGCGAGAAAACCGAAAACTTCGCGCTTCTCAACGCTTGCGTAAACTACGCAGTTTCGTCATCTGTAAAGTTGTGGATAAGCGGCGATAATCTTCTGGCACAGCATTACGAGTATGTGTTTGGCAATCCAATGCCAAAGGCTACATTCATGGGTGGCGTAAGCTTTGAATTCTGATAATCAGAAAGATATTTTCCATAAAAGGGAGTAAGATGCAAAGTCTTGCTCCTTTTTTTGTGCTTGTCTGAATGAGAAATATGTATTGCCGAATTTAAGTCGGGAGTTTGTAAAATCAGAATGGCAATTTGTCTACTGCTGATTCTTTTTCATTTGTTTCATTGGATTCTTTTTTTAACCCAAAACGGTCATTAGAAAAAATAAGTAGCAAAATGTAAGTTGGTTTAATATTCAGAGTCAATCATTAGCACTTTTCGCTTATATTTTCATAGGCTCCGAATACTTATCTGAACATTATGTAAGGCAAAATTTCTAATGACCGATTTGGGTTTAACATTACGGCGTTCAGCAAGACATTAAGACAATGATAAAGAAAACATCAATACAGATATTTGAGGAAAAGAAAGTTCGCTCCGTGTGGAACGATGACGAGGAAAAGTGGTATTTTTCCGTTTTAGATGTTGTTGAGGTTCTTACCGACAGTGCCAATCCGACAGACTATTTCAAGAAAATGCGCAAACGTGATCCTGAGTTAGCAGAGTACGTAGGGACAAATTGTCCCCACGTAGAAATGATGACACCAACAGGAAAAAAACGCAAAACCATAGCAGGTGATACGGTTGCTATTTTCCGCATAATTCAATCAATTCCATCTCCAAAGGCAGAGCCGTTCAAACAATGGATGGCAGAAGTGGCAAGCAATCGCGTTGACCAAATGCAAGACCCCGAACTCTCGATAGAACAAGCTGTTATGGATTACAAGCGTCTTGGGGATTCCGACAATTGGATTAATCAGCGTATCAAATCCATCGAGGTAAGGAAATCTCTGACCGGCGAATAGAAACGTTGCGGCGTAGAAGAAATGCAATTTGCCACGCTAACAGACATTATAACAAAGACTTGGAGCGGAAAAACGACCAAAGAATACAAGCAATACAAAGGGCTTATAAAGAGAATCTCCGCGACAATATAACAAATACAGAACTGATTCTTAATATGTTAGCCGAAACAGCAACCACCGACCTTTCAAAAGAGCACAACCCCGAAACTTTTGACGAAAACATTGACGTAGCGCAAAAAGGCGGCAATGTTGCACGTTCGGCGCGTCTTGAGTTGGAAAAACAATTGGGGCATTCCGTCGTTACGCCGCTAAATGCAAAAGAATATATTAATCAGATAGACAATAACAAAACCGACAAGTCCGATGAAAAATAAGCTTATGCTTGTGTGTTAATATTGGTTTTTATCCTTAACTCGCATAGAGTTCTGAACGCAATTTCAAGAAAGAACAACTCGCGCAGAAAGTCCCGAAAATCTTTCTGTGCGAGTTGTTTGTTAGAGCCAGAACTTATATCCCAGAGATATCTGTACAACGCGGTTTTTGGCATCTCCCGATTCCGTATATTTGTCGCGAGTTGCATTTGTTATTCCGATATTGTAGCGGATATCAAACTGAAGATTGTTGAATTCGTATGACACACCGAGCGGTATTGCGAGGTCAAAATTACGGGTGAAATTATCTGCATTTATCGTCGTGCCATCAGCCGTGAGCTTGAATTTGCTTCTTATCCGAAATCCAGGCTGAATGCCGGCTTTCACCGCTAAACCGTTGGATGCGTATATGTTTGCCATTATCGGAATGTTAATGTAATCCAGAATGAAATTACAATCAGCATCGGGTTCAGCCATATCTGTAATTCCAATTTCTTTGCTGTCTCTAAATCCTTGCTGCGAATATATTGCGCCGACAGAAAGTGATAAGCTCTGATGGACGAAATACTCGGCTTCAACGCCTGCAGCAAAGGCTTTGCGTGACTTGGCATCCCCAGCTGGCATTGTAGCGATGTTAAGTCCGATTTTAGGCTGAATGTTGAGGCTGCCGACCTCACTTTGCGCATTTGACATTAGCGGCATCAGAGCCACTATTATCGGTAAAAGATGCTTGTTCTTCATGAATTGCTTTAATTAGTAAAATGTTATTCATGAATATAACGGAATTTATCATTATTTTGTATGTCGAAGGTGTAGATTTAGAAAACAACTCGTGCAGAAAGTTCGAAAATCTTTCTGCACGAGTTGTTTATTTTGTAAGGCAAGAAAATGCTTACATCTTTACTTTTACCTTCTTGCCGTCATATTCTACGACTTTGCTCTTGCCGTCTGGCAATACGACTTTGAAAGAACGATGCTTCAACATTCCGTCAAACGAGCCTTTTATGTCGTTGATTGTGAGAATTTTGGCGGCATCGTTCCAAACAAATTGGATTTCGGTGTATTTGCCCTGCTCGTAATTGTAATTGTCGCCCTCGTCCTCGTAAAGCGTAAAACTTCCGTCTTTGCCGGGATAAACGCGGATTTCGAGGTTGCTCCAATCCTTTTCTGTAACATACTGCATTTCAGGTGCTAACGGCAATATTCCGCCCGCTTTTATGAACATCGGCGACTTGTCGAAAGTTGTGGTCAACGTAACCTTCTGACCGCCTTTGTAAAGTTTTCCGGTGTAGAAATCGTACCAGTCGCTGCCTTTCGGAAGGTATTTGACAGTCTGTTTTGTCTGAGTGAAATCAACTTCTGCAACCGCCTTACCGTCAGCATTATCGCGATTCCAGCCCGACATCTCGTCGGTCTTGATGATTTTTTCTTCTGTGTACTGAGCCTCCACAATCGGAGCAGCAAGGATGATGTCGCCCATCAAAAATTCGTCTGCCATTTCCCAAACATTTCTGTCGGCGGCAAAATCGCAAATCAACGGACGAAGATAACTGCCGTTGTTGCTCGTTACCTGCCAAGCCGTGGAATAGATATATGGCAACAGTCTGTACCTCAGACGGATAGTCTTTTCGATGGCATCATATACAATGTCGCCCTTATTGCCAAACTGCCAAATCTCCCTCGGAGCGTCTGCGCCGTGGCTGCGGAACACAGGACAGAACAATCCGTATTGCATCCAACGTACATAAAGTTCCTGATACTGAGGATTTTTTGGCGCGCTGCCGGGACCAGTTACGTTGTAAGCGTTGCAGAAAAATCCGCCTATGTCGGTGTTGAAATTCGGGTTGCCGGTCAGGGTGTAATTAAGACCGGCTGGCACTTGTTTGCGCAACATATCCCACGTGGAATTTACGTCGCCGCTCCACATATTGCTGCCGTAGCGTTGCTGACCCGCAAACGCACTGCGAGTCATTATGAAAACACGTTTTTTGCTCGATTCCTTGCGCTGAGCGTCATACACGCCGCCAACGGTGCAGAGCGGGAAGGCATTTCTCAACGAGCGGAATGTGCCGTCGCCGTCGCCCGCCTTGTGGTCGTAATTTTCCTTTTTGGGATAGAAACAATCGGGGTCGGTGGAATCCATCCACCAAGCGTCGATGTCGTAATCAAAAAGCGTCTTCAAATTTTTCCAATAAATCCTGCGCGCCTCCTCGCTGAACGGGTCATACACGCAAACGCCTGACGGATAATCCATTACCGGCGGCCAAATGTGCGAGATGCCGCTCTGTGGCCAAGTCTGGAAGTCAAACAACAAATCCTTCTCCTTCAACTCCCTGAAAGCCTTGGTCATAGGTCCAAAACTTGCCCAAATGGAAATCATAATGTGGGCGTTTTGCTGATGGACTTTCTGAATCATTTGTTTGCCGTCCGCAAAATCTTCGGAGAGGAAATCCATTGCGTTCCAGAGGTAATTGCTGCCCCAATACTGCCAATCCTGAATGATTCCGTCGAGCGGCACTTGGAGTTCGCGGTACTTATTGAGGACGGTGAGGAGTTCCTTGCTACTCTTGTAACGCTCCTTCGACTGCCAATAGCCGAAAGTCCACAGCGGGAACATCGGCACTTGTCCCGAGAGCGTCCTCATCTGCGCAATAACGCCGTCTGCCGAGCCGCCATACATAAAATAATAGTCTTCATACTTGGCAACTTCCGAGGCAAACTGCATACCGTCTGCCGTGCCGTCAAACTGGGTCGGGGAATAATTGTCCCAAAACAAACCCCAGCCCTCGATACTCTGCAACACATTCTGAAAGTCTTGAAGATTAGACTGTTCCATCAAAATATGTGCGTCCCTGCGGCTGAGTTTGCCGTCCTGAATGGTGCCGAGTCCGTAGATTTGCTCGTCCTTTTTGAGGAGAAAACTCTGAGTGAGTTTGTAGGTGTTGCGCTCCACCGCGCCGGGGCGGTCTTCGAGAGAGAAGGATTTTTCCGCCAACAGGAGTTTGCCCTTAGCGTCGTAGAAACTGAGCGCAAAGGTCTGCGGATTGAATTTGACCTTAATCTTGCTGCTTGAAACAGAATTCTGCTTCTTTGTAAGTTTCACGTCTTGCGGAACAGCCGTAACCACAAGGCTTTTCCCCTCAGGAGTTTTTCCTGCCGGATATTTGGTTATTCGCACAATTTCGGGAGTGTAGAATTCGGCTTTTATGCACGTCTGTTCCGATTGCCAAATCTGGCTGCTCTGCGCCATAAGTCCCGACGGAATGAGGCTCATGCTGGCCGAGACAAATAGAATTTTGAAAATTTTCATTTTGCTGCTATTAGGATTTTTGTTCGAGTTATATATTTGTATTTCGGAGAGCAAAGATACTGATATTTTTTTGTTTGACAAAGTTTTTATGTCCGAAAATGACTGCTGAAAGTTGAAATTATCAAGATATATGGCTGGTATATGGTAAGGCGGAAAGTTGAAAGCCGAAGGGGAGCGGTTGGCAATCCACAATGTTTTTTCAGTTAAGCCGATAGCAAGGGGGTAGCAAGGGGATAGCAAGGGGATAGCAAGGAGGTAGCAAGGAGGTAGCAAGGGGCAAGCAAGTCGGAAGTTTCGGGATTTCTTCGGGATGCCTTTGAGATTTATTCGAGTTTTAGTGCCATCCCTCACAAGGAAATTATAACTCCCGACGGACTTGTGGTGAGCGATGACATCAGCGTCGGTATGTATAACTTCGACGACAGTTTCGAGGCAATGAAAAAGAAGATAGAGCAATAACGAATTGTGCTCTGTCATCATCTTGCAGAAATACAGAAAAGAAATCGGGCAGAAGAACGCTTTGTTCTTTCTGCCCGATAATTTTATTTCTTGAAAATATATCCAAAAGATAATTGGATGACTCTGTGTCTTGCGCCTTCGCGAAGGGCGTCGTTCAGTCCGAAATTGTATCGGGCATCAACCTGAAATCTGCCAAATTCGTATGAAATTCCGACGGGGATTGAAAATTCTAAACGAAATTCTGGCGTGATGCTTTCGTCCTCATCGTAACTCCAATGTTCTGTAAGTCTGTTTCCTTTTTTCTTGCCGTAAACAAACATGCCAGGTTGAACACCTCCTTTTATAGCCAAACCTTTCCAGAGATAGACATTAAGCAGTAAGGGCAGATTGATGTAATCCATCTTGTATACACCAAAGCCTTCAGCATGGCTGCCTTGCTGAGAATACATGAGTCCTATGGAGTAGACACATGGATTTGAAGTCGGAATCTGTGCCTCAAATCCAACGTTGAATCCGTGGCGGGTGCTGAACTTGTCGTAATAATCGTCGCCTGTGAGCCTTGAACAGTTAAGGCCGGCTTTTAATAACATGTTTTTGTGAGTTTTTTCTTCTTGTGCGCTGCAAATTAGCGACAAAAATGCCGCGAATACGGTTAAAATAAATCTTATTTTCATGATAAAATTGGATTTTAAAGTGATGCTTTTACCTTTTTTGTGCGTAAACGTTTCTTTGGTAATGTTGATGCACTAATCTGTTTCTAAGTTTGTTGGAAGAATTTATGACACATAACCAATGGCTTGTTTTGCGCTTTCCTGATTTTAGTTTTTTTCTGAAAAAATCCGGGCAGAACGAGTAGTTAATCTCTTCTGCCCGGCTCTTTATTTAGTGAAGTATTGAATTACTTTTTAAGCTTTGCAAGACTCTCCTTCAAGGCTGCAATCTTAGTCTCGGCATCGCTCTGCTTCTTGCGCTCAAGGGCAACAACCTGCTCAGGCGCATTTGCTACGAAACGCTCGTTGCCAAGCTTCTTCATTACGCCGGCAAGGAAGCCTTCGAGATGCTTCAGTTCTGCCTCTTGCTTTGCAATCTCGGCATCCATGTCGATGAGGTTTCCAAGTGGAACGGCATATTCAGTTGTGCCGACAAGGAATGCGGCTGTGCCGTCGCCCTTTGCTGCAACCACCTCGATGCCCGAAAGGTTAGCCATCTTGATGATTACGCTGTTGAATGCCTCAACAGGATTGTTTTCAACCACCTGAAGGTCAACAACTTCTTTCTGCGCGATGTTCTTGCTGTTGCGAACTGCACGAACGCCAGCAACAACATTCTTAACGTCCTCAATCTGAGCGATAAGCTTGTTGTCAGCCTCGGTTGCAGCTGCAAGTTCGAGCTTAGAAACCATGATGCTTTCGCCGTCCTTGCGGTCGTAGATGTGCTGCCACAACTCCTCGGTGATGAACGGCATGAATGGGTGAAGCATCTTAAGCAAGTTGTCGAAGAATTCGAGTGTCTTGTTGTATGTCGTTGCATCGATAGGCGAGCCGTAGGCAGGCTTAACCATCTCGAGATACCAACTTGAGAACTCGTCCCAGAACAGTTTGTATACAGCCATCAGAGCCTCGCTTAGACGGTATTTTGTGAACAAGTCTTTCAACTCCTCGTTAGTCTTCTTTAACTGCGCCTCGAACCATTCTGTTGCAATCTTGCTGCTCTCAGGCTGAGCAATATCTGCTGTGTTCCATCCCTTTACAAGTCGGAAGGCATTCCATATCTTGTTGTTGAAGTTACGTCCCTGCTCGCAAAGACTCTCGTCGAACAATATGTCGTTGCCGGCTGGGGCTGAAAGCATCATACCCATGCGCACGCCGTCGGCTCCGTACTTCTCGATAAGCAAGAGTGGGTCTGGCGAGTTTCCGAGCGACTTAGACATCTTTCTGCCCAGTTTGTCGCGAACGATACCTGTGAAGTAAACGTTGCGGAAAGGTACATCCTTCATGTACTCTTCGCCAGCCATAATCATTCGAGCCACCCAGAAGAAGATGATGTCCGGACCTGTTACGAGGTCGGCAGTTGGATAGTAATACTTAATCTCGTCGTTGCCCGGATTGTTTATTCCGTCGAACAGAGAGACAGGCCACAACCATGATGAGAACCAAGTGTCGAGCGCATCCTCGTCGCGTGACAACTGGTCGATGGTGATGTTCTCGAAGCCAGCAATCTTCTTAGCCTTCTCGAGAGCCTCCTCGGCTGTGAGTGCAACCACGAACTTCTCCTCCTCGCCCTCGGCAGTTGGAAGGAAGTAGGCTGGAATGCGGTGACCCCACCAAAGCTGGCGGCTGATGCACCAGTCCTGAATGTTCTCGAGCCAGTTGCGGTATGTTGTAACGTATTTAGTAGGGTAGAACTTAATCTTGCCTTCGAGTACCGGTGGAAGAGCGATGTCGGCAAAGTGCTTCATCGACAAGAACCACTGCTTGCACAAGCGAGGTTCAACGGCTGTGTCCTGATTTCTTTCAGAATAGCCAACCTTGTTGTCATAGTCCTCAATCTTCTCCATCAGACCTGCGTTCTGAAGGTCGATGGCAATTTGCTTGCGCACGTCCATTCTGTCCTGACCAACGTACATGCCGGCAGCCTCAGAGATTGTTCCGTCTGGGTTGAAGATGTCGATAGTCTCAAGATTGTGAGTCTTGCCAAGGGCATAGTCGTTCACATCGTGAGCCGGAGTAACCTTCAGACAGCCAGTACCGAACTCAATGTCAACATAGCGGTCTTCGATAACCGGGATAACTCTGTTTACCAGCGGAACGATAACCTTATGACCGCGAAGCCACTGGTTCTTAGGGTCTTTAGGGTTGATACACATTGCTGTATCGCCCATGATAGTCTCAGGACGTGTTGTTGCTACGACAGCATAGTAGCGGCCTTTCTCGTCCTTGTGCAGAACTTCACCTTCTTCGCCGGTTGGAACAACAGGGTTAGTGTCGGCATCTGCTACATAGTAGCGAAGGTGGAATAGCTTGCTCTTCTCGTCGCGGTAGATAACCTCCTCGGTAGAGAGAACTGTCTGAGCCTTCGGATCCCAGTTTACCATGCGCAGACCGCGGTAGATGAGTCCTTTGTCGTAAAGGTCAACGAACACCTTCATAACGCTTTCCGAACGCTTCTCGTCCATTGTGAAGGCTGTTCTGTCCCAGTCGCATGATGCTCCGAGTTTGCGCAACTGCTTCAGGATGATGCCGCCGTGCTCGTTTGTCCAGTCCCAAGCGTGTTTCAGGAACTCGTCGCGAGTAAGGTCGCGTTTCTTGATGCCCTGCTCTGCCAATCGGTTTACGACCTTAGCCTCTGTTGCGATAGATGCGTGGTCTGTTCCCGGAACCCAGCAGGCATTCTTGCCGTCGAGACGTGCCTTGCGGATAAGGATATCTTGGATAGTATTGTTAAGCATGTGTCCCATGTGAAGCACACCTGTAACATTTGGTGGAGGGATAACGATGGTGTAAGGTTTGCGACCATCGGGCTTGCTGCTGAAAAGCTTGTTGTCAAGCCAGTACTGATACCATTTTTCCTCTACTTCAGAGGGATCGTATTTGCTTGCTAATTCCATATATAATTAAGTTTTTTATTTGCAAATTTCAAAACGCGGCAAAGTTAGTAAAAAAAAGCGTATCTTTGTACCTGAAAAACCAAATATATGCACAAAAAGATTCTGCAGATTGCCGTTCCGGCGATAATAAGTAACATAACCGTACCGCTTTTGGGGTTGGTCGATGTGGTTATTGTCGGTCATCTGGGCGCGGCGTCGTATATAGGAGCCATTGCCGTTGGGGGCATGATGTTCAGCCTGATATACTGGATTTTTGCCTTCCTGCGCATGGGAACGAGCGGCATGACGGCTCAGGCGTGGGGCAGGCGAGACCTTGGCGAGGTGGCACGACTTTTTGTGCGCTCTATGGCAATAGCCTTTGCCATCGGGCTGATTCTCATTGCGTTGCAGAAACCCATCGTCGGCTTGGTGTTCCGCTTTATCTCGGCATCCGACGAGGTGAGGCTTCTTGCCTGCCGCTATTTTGGCATCTGCATCTGGGGCGCGCCGGCGGCTCTGGGCTTGTTTAGTCTGTCGGGCTGGTACATCGGCGTGCAGAATTCGCGCCTGCCAATGTGGGTTGCCATCATTCAGAACGTGGTGAACATAGTGGTGAGTACGGTTCTCGTCATCTTCTTCGGAATGAAGATTGAGGGCGTTGCCATTGGCACTCTTGTGGCTCAGTATGCCGCTCTTCTGCTGGCTCTGGGCTTATGCCGGAAATACTACGGAAGGGTGGTGCGCAGGGCTGAAATCATGAGGTCGTTCGGGCGTGGCGAGATGATGCGCTTCTTCAGCGTAAACGGCGACATCTTTCTGCGTATGCTCTGCCTCGTTGCCGTAACGGTCTACTTTACCTCGGCGGGGGCGAGGAACGGCGATGTGGTTCTTGCCGTAAATACCCTTATAATGCAGTTCTTCACCCTGTTCTCGTACTTTATGGACGGCTTTGCATACGCCGGCGAGGCTCTCTGCGGAAAGAGCAAGGGCAGCGGCGATTATCCTCAGTTCCGTGCCACGGTAAGAGCCTTGTTCGGGTGGGGCGTTGCGCTTGCCGGCATCGTGTCTTTCGTGTATCTTCTTGGTGGCGAGGCGTTTGTTGGTGTGATGACCGACGACGCATCGGTCGTAGCCGAGTCGGCACATTATATTATGTGGGCGGGCGTGATTCCCGTAGCCAGTTTTGCGGCTTTTCTGTTCGACGGCATCTTCATCGGGATAACCGCCACAAAGGGCATGCTGGTGTCTATGTTTACCGCCATGCTTTGTTTCTTCGGCGTTGTTACATTATGTAATGATTACAATAACCATGTCTTGCTTTTTGCCTTCGTGCTTTATCTGTTTGTGAGGGGTGTTATTCAGTATGTAATATACAAGTTGTATATTATCCGCAAATTTATCTAATTTTGCAAAGTGGACTTTGAAAAATAAACCGACTTTCGTTAAAGACTTAAATTTTTGGGGCGTTTATGCTTCGTTTTTGTAAAAAAAGAAAAGCGTAATGTTTCTTATTTGATATAATGGGTTAATTTTGGCAACGCTAAAAATAGACTTAATATTATATAAAAAAACAACTTGTATTACGTAGTTAAATAAAGAAATGTTTAAAAACTTTCATGGATTCCATTTAGTAGAATCTTATCACAACAGTAAAGGCCAGAAACGATTCAGGGTAGTAGGCTATACCAAGGCTGTAATTGCAGCTATAATTTCGATTGTTATTGCATGTCTGCCGACAGAGGTTTTTGGCATTCCGAATCTTAATCCGGTACAGCAGAGAGTTATCGCGGTATTTTGCTTTGCCGCCATCATGTGGCTTTCAGAGGCTATCCCGTCGTGGTGTACCTCGGTGCTCATCATCGTGGTTATGCTCTTTACCATATCCGACAAGTCGCTGACCTGTTTCATGGCAGCAAAGGAGCAAGGCGCGCTGTATGTTCCTTACAAGAGCCTTATGCATTGCTTTGCCGACCCAACAATCCTTCTGTTCATCGGCGGTTTTGTGCTTGCCATCGGTATGACAAAGACTAAGCTCGACGTGGTGCTTGCCAAGAAACTGCTTGCTCCGTTCGGCACAAAGCCAACAACAATCCTTCTCGGATTCATTCTTGTAACAGCCATCTTCTCGGCATTCGTCAGCAACACGGCAACGGCGGCTATGATGCTTGCCTTCCTTGCTCCGGTATTGCGTGCAATGCCCGAGGGCAGCAAGGACCGTACGGCTCTGGCTCTTGCCATTCCTATCGGTGCAAACATAGGCGGTATAGCAACGCCTATCGGTACGCCTCCAAACACCATCGTTCTGGGCTACATGAACGAGACTCTCGGCATGAGCATCAGTTTCGGCGAGTGGATGCTGAAGATGGTTCCGCTGGTGGTTGCCCTTCTGCTTTGCGGTTGGATAATGCTTCGCTTCCTGTTCCCATTCTCTCAGAAGGAGATTAAACTCGAGATTGAGGGCGAGTTCAAGCCCGACACACATACATGGATTGTTATTGCTACGTTCATCGTTACCATCTTCCTGTGGTGCTTCAGCGACCTCTTGAAGTGGGGCTTGAACAGTAATATCGTTGCCATGCTTCCGATTGCGATTTTCGCCATTTCGGGAATCCTTACAAAGCGCGACCTCGAAGAAATCAACTGGGCTGTGCTGTGGATGGTTGCCGGAGGTTTCGCCCTTGGCGTTGCCCTCAACACAACCGAGCTGAGCAAGGTTTTGGTAGATGCCATTCCGTTCTCTCAGTGGAGTGCGCTGCTCGTTATGATTGTTTCGGGCATCGTATGTTTCGGATTCTCTAACTTCATCAGCCACTCGGCTGCCGCATCTCTTCTCACACCAGTCCTCGGCGTTGTTGCCGGAGCCATGGTTTCGGGCGGAGTGCTCGATATGGGCGGCGTGGCTCAGATGCTCATAGGCATCGCAATAGCAGCCAGCGTTTCTATGATTCTGCCAATCTCTACTCCTCCTAACGCCATTGCCCACTCAACGGGCTTCATCAAGCAGAACGATATGATGCTTGTCGGCGTTATCATGGGTGTGCTTGGCTTGGTAATAGGCTATTGCTGGATGTTCCTTGTGTTCTGAACATAAGTAATAAAAATAGATTTTTTTTCAGGCTCGCGTCTTTGTGAAAAGGTGCGGGTCTTTTTTTTGTGTGCCGTTTCTTTGATTTTTTACATAACCTCATCCCGAACGAATCCCGAAGGCATCCCGAAGAATCTATTTTTAGTGTGAAAAATAAATAGACAAGGTATAAAAATACCATAAAATATATTTTCTCGAATAAAAAAATATCGCTAATTTTGCAAACGAAAATTAAGGGTTGTATTCTTTGTACTTTTTTGTGCCATTCTTTTAGGGTGGTGTGACTAAGTTACTGATAGATAATTACTTTTATTTTCTGCTCCTCTGAGGGCATTTTCCATTAAAACAAGGATTAAGACTCACCAAACTCATTGTAATGTCCCTGCATCGTCCAGCCTCTGAGAGCATTTTCCATTAAAACAAGGATTAAGACAAGGAAGCAATGCGAGTTAGCAAGTGAATTGAGGTGTTTTCTCTGATAGCATTATCCATTAAAACAAGGATTAAGACACCATAAGGGTCAATATCATCAAAATCTCTGTCACTCTGAGAGCATCATCCATTAAAACAAGGTTTAAATCATCTTTTTTATCTGGCTTTATTTGTAGCTTTGCTATGTCGAGAATGGTTTTGCTTATCAACGCCAAGGATGAGTGAAAACTAACACATGGTAAGGCTATGGGGATTTTTTTGTTGCTTAGAAACATATAAAGGATGTTAACTAAACAGTAGCGTATTTTGCTTAAATATTTTATATTTGCCGTTGTTTATAATTGATAAAATCGTTAAATATGGGAAAACATTACACTTATACAATGAAAGTTGGCGATAAAAAATTAACTTTAAAAGACTTTAAACCAATATTCGATGAATATAACAAAAAATATTTTTATGGGAAATTAGGCGATTGCCGATTTATGTGGCTTCACCCTAAAGCCGCTTTAGGAAAATATATGTATGATAATGGAGTTTCAACAATTGGTTTTAATCGCAAACCAAACCATCCTGTCACAGATGAATATCTTGAAGAGGTCATGATACACGAAATGATACACATGTATGTCAGAACGATTGAAAACGTGAAGATTGATGGCGTGTGGGGTCATGGTTTTTATTTTAAAAAGCATTGCTTGCGTTTATATAAAAATTATAGAATAAAAATTGATATTATTTATATGGAAAAACGAAATAGTTGGTGGCGTAGAATATTAATGTATTTGTTCTGTTGGTAAAAATATGGTCGGAAACGACTGCATTTTTTGTCTAACGCTATGAATTCCAGAAAGAAAATTCCCATTGTAAATTGTTAATTGTCAACTGTTAATTCTCCAAAAAGTCCTCTTTTTTTTGATTTTTGAAAAATATTGTTATATTTGCATCCGAAAACTATCTCGATAATAGACTGGAATAAGTAAATATCTGACTTTCAATCTTATTAGTGATGCAAAAACTTTTTTAACATTTAATTCTAAAATCAAAAAGATGAAAACATTTTTTACAATGTTGATTGCCGTGCTGATGCTAAGCGTTCAGCCAGTTTCGGCAAAGGAAAAGGGCGTGGTGTGGGATCGTCCTGTGGTTACCGAGAAGAACGATAATATTGATGGGTATTTCAACACGCTTCTTGACATAAAGCGCGTTGAGTTTGCCGACGACGAAACGCGCGTGATGATGCACGTTGCCTTGCGTCCCGACAATTGGTTGCAGTTTGCCTCTGCCACTCGTCTGGAGTGCGACGGCAAACGATATGCCTTGAAAAAGTGCGACGGCATGGAACTCGACAAGCACGTCTATCTTAAAGGGCGTGGCGAAACAGATGTCGTGTTCCACTTCGAGCCGCTGCCATCATCTGCCACAAAATTCGATTTTGTAGAGGGCGATGCAGAGAGAGCGTTCGTAATCCGTGGCGTGCAGAACTTTGGTTCGGTGGCGCACCAGATGTATCCTACAAGCTGGCGAAACGAACAGACGGGCGACTGGGAGATTGGCTTCTACGAGGATTTTGCAATATACGACTGCAAGTTCTGGAACTATAAGCAGAAGCAGCAGAAGGGCGACAAATACATGTTTGTGCTCGAAAATGACGGCAAGGAAATCGTGGTGAATGCCGACAAGATAAAGGACGGCAAGCGCACAATTGCCATAGATGGCAAGAAAGCCATTTATTCGCTCCTTACATCTATTACTTTGCCCGACTATCCTACGAAAGACACGAATCCAACCTTCAAAAACACACATTTCAAGACCGATACCGTAACGCTTGTGGGCTGGCTCAGAAACAGACCGCGCGCCGAACGGTATGATGACAATTCGTACAATGTTAATTTTACCAATCCAATAACGGGCGAGGACGTAAATGTTTTCGGCAAAATGGATTCGCTTGGCAGATTTGTAGTAAAAGTGCCGATGCCAAACTCTTTCGAGGCGTTTTTCGATTGGGACAGAACATTCATCCGCACAATCCTTGAGCCGGGCGAGACTTACTTTCTGTTCTACGACTTCAAGTGCGGACACAAGTTCTTTATGGGCAAAAACTGCTGTCTGCAAAACGAGACGCTCGCTCATCCGTTCAGATGGCTGAACTTTAATCCTACGCGCGACATGACCGAGGACAATGTGAGAAAAATGTTTGACGGCCTGAAAAATTCTCTCTCAAAAAACATGGCAGAACTGAAGGAGATTGCCGAGAAGCACCCAACGGTTTCCGACCGCTTTTTTGCCTATCGCACCAAGTGCTACGAGGCAGAGGCAGCTTTTTATAATTTTGTTGCCAATTCATATTCTAGAAACTCCGGTATCGCTAAAGATATTATGGCGGAAAATGTCCGCGATTTGTGGGCAAAGCGCAACGAAAACAGCCTTATGTGCCGTGCGTTCTGGAATTTTCAGGGCTATTATGTATGGAGATTGATGGATTACAGCAAGTATGTTGTTAGGTCCGACAAAGGTAACGAATCGATTTACGAATATTTATATCCGCAGATTCTGCGACGCTATCGCGATGCCGGAAAGGTAAAGATTACAGACGACGAACTGGCTCAACTCGAGCGTAACGCCGCAGAGTGGAGAAGTACTTTGGAGGCTGATTACGACAAACGGAATGAGAAGCCGAACGATTATATGAAGAAGAGTGCCAAGATTCTGGAGCGCGAAGACATAAAGAAGGTTCTCGACGACGAAAATTCTTTGTTCGACTTATACATATTTCTTGAAATTGCCGAGTCTTTGAATATTGACAAGGAAACGCGCGACATTCTTGTTTCAAGATTTTTGTACGGCAGCATGACGGATACAGGCGAGCCGCTTAACGAAACGGCTGCGCGTTATGTAGACGAACTGGTGTCGCAGCCATCTGCCAAGGCCGCTATCAACACTTTGCAGAACAAGTATCTGGTTCTTGCCAAGAAAGATGTGTCTAAATACACAAAGTCGGCATCAGATGTTGCCGGAATGAGCGACGGCGAGAAGATTCTGCGCAAGATAATAGAGCCTTACAAGGGCAAGATTATTCTGCTCGATGTGTGGGGAACTTGGTGCGTGCCTTGCCGAATGGCTCTGCAACAAAGCAAGCAGGAGTATGAGAGTCTGAAGGATTACGACCTTGTGTATCTCTATCTTGCCAACCGCAGCCCCGAAGATGCTTGGAAGAATGTGATAAAGCAGTATGATGTAACGGGCGACAACGTGGTTCACTACAACCTGCCAGCCGACCAGCAGAGTGCCGTTGAACAGTTCGTTGGCGTAAATGGCTATCCAACCTACCGTCTGATAGACCGCAATGGCAACTTGGTTGACGTGAATGTTGATGCGCGCAGCATCGATGTCCTCAAAAAGGTGCTCAACAAGATTAAGTAACGGGCTGCCTTGATACAAAAAAAGTGCCGCGGCAATCAGTCTTTGCCGCGGCACTTTCTATAACCGTAAATAATTCTGTCTAAGACTCTCTGGCTGTCTGTTCTTTCATCATCTTCAGCCATTTAAGATAGCCGAAGACGGCGAAAGCCGTATATATTCCGTAGATACATGCCTTAAACGGAATGCCCTTGTGAATGTAGAGCGCAAAGCTGATGGCATCTACCACAAACCACAACAGCCATTGCTCAACATACTTGTGTGCCAAAGCCCACAGAGCCACTATGCTGAGTGCCGTGGTAAAGGCATCGCTCACCGGAACGGTACTGTTGGTGTAGTTGGCAAGAAACCACCATATAGCCAGCCAGATAACCAGCGTACAAACCGTAACAGGCAGATAATACGATTTTTTAAGATGCGTAATCGGCATGTCGCCTGCTCCGTGTTTGTCGTCCTTTCGCCCAAGTTTCCAGATGGCTACGCCGTAGACCGACGTAAGGCAGTAGTAGACAGCCATTCCGAAGTCGGCATACAGCCCTGCCTCGAAATATAGCACCATGTCTATTGCCGGCATCACTATGCTTGCAAGCCACAGCCAGATGTTTGCCTTGTATTCGAGATAAAGGTAAACAAGACCTACGACGAAGCCCAGAATGTCGAGGAATCTAAGTGTATCCATCTTTATGTCAGAATTTTAGGGTGATGTTGCCCATCATCGTAAAGCCAGCCATCGGAACGAATCCAAGCTCATAGTATCGGTTGTCGTTTGGATGTCCGTAGCTTTCGCAAATGGCAGAATAAACCCATCCGCTTGTGGCGTATCGTGCGTTGAACACGTTGTTGAGGTCAAGTCCGAAGGCTGCCTCCTTGATGTGCAACGGCTTTATCGGCATGGTGTAGCCCAAGTGAATGTTCGATACGCTGAACGCCGGCAGAGAACGGTCTTTGTTCGCGGTATTGTCGAGATACTGACGACCAACGGCAGATGTGTGCCAAACCGCCGTCATTCCCTTGTGGTGGAAACTAAGGAAGGCGTTGCCCGTAAAGGCTGGTGAGAAGGCGAGGGTAGAGTTGTCGTAGTGTATTGTTCTGAACTCATCCTTGCTGTCCCAGTCTTCAACCACCTCGTCGAAATCCTTAATCTTGTTCCGGCTAACCGCCATGTTAAGGTCGAGGCTCAGCCAAGGCGTGAAGTCGGCTCCGCATTGCAGTTCAATTCCGGCGCGATAACTGTCCTTGATGTTCGTTGTCAGCTTTTCGCCAATCTCATTCTCCTGTCCCGTCTGTACAAACTGGTCGGTATAGTCCATGTAATACAGGTTTATTCCGAGGCGGCATTTCTTGTTGCTCAGGGTGTAGCCCAGTTCGTAGTCCAAGAGCGATTCGGCTTTCGGAGCAGGATATGAGCCGTTGTCAGTAAAGTTGTTGCGCTCAGGCTCGCGGTGGCTCAAGGCTGCCGAACCGTAGACGCGGTGTTCGCCCAGAGTCCACGAGAATCCGGCTTTCGGATTGAAAAAGTCGTATTTCTTGTCGATGTCCAGTTTCTGGTTGTAGAAACCGCTCTCGTTGTCGTAGAACTTGTCGTTTATTCCGTCGGTCTTGTAGCCAACGTGGCGATACTGAATGTCGGCAAACACGTTCCAGTTGTCGGTTATGCTGAATGCCGCCTTTGCAAACGCGCTTCCGTCGGTCTTTGTCGCGTCAGAATCGTAATAGTCGTATCTGCCGTTTTTCAGGAATGTGGCAGCAATATCCTTGTCGGCAATATAAGTGATGTAGCCGAAGTGGTTTCCGCTGAAATACTGCATAGCCACGCCGCCTACGATGTCCCAGCGGTTGCGCTTGTAGCTTGTGTTCCATACAAGTCCGTAGGTGTTCTGTTCCAGACCTTTCTTGCGCACAAAGTCGCTTCTCTTAACTGCGTTGCCGTCGGCATCAGTATATTTCAGACCGAACTTGGCAAGTTTGTAGTTGTAGCGGAACTGGTCGTAATAGCCGTAGCCGTAGGTGTAGCGTGCCGATGCCGTTGTGCTCCAGTAGTTGTTTATGTCCCACGCAAACGACAGAATGTTGTGGTCTTGCCAGAAGTTGTCGGTCGTTCTGCTCCATAGCGAGCCGTCGTTCATCTCGTAACGCTTGGTTATGTATTTTCCGTTGGCATCCTTTGCAAAGTTTCCGCTTTCGTCGTAAACAAGACGTTCGTACAGAGAGTTGAAGCGTCCCAGTCCTACTTCGTACATGTCTTTGTATGTCTTTATGCCTGTGTTTGCGCCGTATGTTCCGTCCATCAGACTAAGGTCGTCGTCGCCGGCGGTAATGCCGCTCCAAGCTTGTCCGGTTTTCTCAAAGTTGCCTATGTTCTTGTATCTAATCTGAATACGGTCGTTCATCCATGTAATACCGCCGTAGTATGAGCCTGAGCGTCCGGCTGTTCCGTGAATGAATCCGTCGGTATTCGTCTCGTGGTATGCGCCGTCTATGATAAGGTGCTTGAACAGCAAGCCCGATGACAGCGAGACTCCGGCGTTCCAAGTGTTGTAAGAGCCGTATGAGCCCGAAACCTCGACTGTAGGTGTTGGCGAAGGCGCGGCCGTAGAGAGAGCCACCGTTCCGCCGAATGCGCCGTCGCCGTTGGTAGATGTACCAACGCCTCGCTGAATCTGTACCGAGCCGAGCATTGCTCCGTAACTGTTCATATTAGCCCAGAATACGCATTGGTCTTCGGGCGAGTTTAGCGGCATTCCGTCGAGCGTTACGTTTATGCGCGAGTCGCCAGCGCCGCGGATTCTCATATACGATGTTCCTGTTCCAACGCCGTTGTCGCTCCATGCAATAACGCCCGGAGTCTGCGAAAACAGCATTGGCAGTTCCTTTCCAGTTCGTGCAAAACTCTGCAACTCAGTCTTTCTGATATTCGTAATGGCATAGGGGGCATTTTTCTGCGCTCTTACGCCGTTAACAACAACCTCTTGCATCTGTTCAATCTTCAGCGAGTCGTACTGCGCATGTGCAGCCGTCGCCACGGACATTGTTGAAATGCCCAGCAATACAATCTTTTTCATGTTCATCTAAAAAAACGGGGGGGAGTCGTGTCCGAAAAACAACCTATCCATACCTACGTCGGCATTATCCGATTCAGGTTCGAGGGTATCATCTCAGCCAACAAACGGTTAGCACCCCTTGATAATCTGTTAAAAACGATGCAAAAGTACAAATTTTCTGCCAATCAAAAAACAAAAACTGTTCCGATTATTTTTTTCTAGTTGTGGAATTACATCGCAGGAATTCTGTTATCCGGCTTTTTCTGATGGCTTGTACAAAAAAAGAGGATTCCATTTTCTGGAATCCCCCTTTTTGAAAAATATGGTCAAATGTGATTCTATTACAGAATTGTCTTGACAGCCTCAAGCATACCCTTTGACTGGATAAGGTCGAGGTACTCTTTAACAAGAGCAGTAAGACCAGGAACCTCGTTGAGGTTCTGCTTGCTCTCCTTCCAAATAACGTCTGTTGCGCCAAGAACGCCCTCTGCAACCTTCTGAGTGTCGCCTGTAGCCCAAAGTTGAGTAAGAAGATCCATAATCTCCTGTGCATCGTTTGGCTGGATAGGAGCACCGTCCTCGCGAACGCCACCCTTGTAGTAAGTGATGATTGCTGCCAAACCGAATACCAAGCCCTTTGGAAGCTCGCCCTTGCGCTCAAGATAAATCTTAAGGCCTGGAAGGTCGCGAGTCTCGAACTTAGGGAATGAGTTAAGCATGATAGAAGTAACCTGATGGTCAACGTATGGGTTCTTGAAACGCTCAACAACATCGGCTGCAAACTTCTGAAGCTCGTCCTTTGGAAGGTCGAGAGTCTCCATCAACTCGCCAAACTGAACCTTCTCGATGTACTTGCCAAGAACAGGGTGGTTGCAAGCATCGCGTACGATGTTTACGCCGCTGAGGTAAGTAACAGGAGAGAGAACTGTGTGAGGGCCGTTGAGCAATGTAACCTTACGAGCGTGGTAAGGAGCCTCGCTCTCGGCAATAAGAACGTGAAGACCTGCCTTCTCTGCTGGGAACTCAGCACGAAGCTCGTCGCAAGTCATGTTGCTAGCCTTCTCGATAACCCACAAGTGGAAGATTTCAGCCTGAACAACCAAGTTGTCGGCATAGCCAATCTTCTCCTGAATGTCCTTGATTTCGTTGCGTGGGAAGCCCGGAACGATACGGTCAACCAATGTAGCGCATACATAGTTGTACTTCTCGAACCACTCCTTGAATGCTGCGTAGTCAGCACCGAAGTCAGCCTTCCAAAGCTCGATGTACTGCTCGATGCACTCCTTCAGGTGGTGACCGTTAAGGAAGATAAGCTCGCAAGGCATGATGATGAGACCCTTCTTAGGATCGCCGTTGAATGTCTTGAAACGACGGTAGAGAAGCTGTGTAAGCTTGCCCGGATATGATGATGCAGGAGCATCTGAGAACTTGCAGTTAGCATCGAAAGTGATACCAGCCTCAGTTGTGTTAGAGATAACGAAGCGGATTTCTGGCTGGTCTGCAAGAGCCATGAATGCTGCGTTCTGTGAGTATGGGTTAAGAGCGCGGCTGATTACGTCGATACGAGTAAGGCTATTTACTGCCTTGCCCTCGTCAAGACCCTGAAGATTAACGTGATACATACAGTCCTGACCGTTAAGCCACTCAACCATACCTTTCTCGATAGGCTGCACAACTACTACGCTACTGTTGAAGTTTGTCTTCTGATTCATATTGTAGATAATCCAATCTACAAAAGCACGAAGGAAGTTACCCTCACCAAACTGAATGATTCTTTCAGGCGCGCACGATTTTGGCGCTGTTCTTTTGTTTAATGCCTGCAACATAATAATATCTGTTTTTTTGTTAATAAATTTCTTAAATGTTTCTGATAAACACCACAAAAGTACGAATAAATTTTGTAATACCAAATTTATTTTATACTTTTGTGTGCGATAACACTAAAAAACGACGAATTTGGTGCTGTTTAACATTTAACGACATTTTAATCAAAAAAATATATAAAAATAATGAAACAGTTTATGGACGAAAACTTCTTGTTGCAGACTGAAACTGCGCAGAAGTTGTATCACGAGCATGCTGCAAAGATGCCTATCATTGATTACCACTGTCACCTTATTCCACAGATGGTTGCAGAGAACAAGCGTTTTGAGTCTATCGCACAGATTTGGCTTATGGGCGACCACTACAAGTGGAGAGCAATGCGCTCTAACGGTGTTGATGAGCGTTTCTGCACAGGCAAGGATACTACCGACTGGGAGAAGTTTGAAAAGTGGGCAGAGACTGTTCCTTACACATTCCGCAACCCTCTTTATCACTGGACTCACCTCGAGTTGAAGACTGCTTTCGGAATCAACGAAACTTTGAATCCTACTAACGCTAAGGCAATCTACGACAAGTGTAACGACCTCATCAAGAACGACCCTAAGTTTACTCCACGCGGCTTGATGGCTCACTATAATGTAGAGACTGTTTGTACTACCGACGATCCTGTTGACACTCTTGAGTGGCACAAGATTGTTGCTGCCGACCCAACTTGCAAGACTCGCATGATTCCTGCATGGCGTCCTGATAAGGCTATGGCTGTTGAGGTTCCTGCTGAGTTCAAGGCATACGTTGACAAGTTGGCTGAGATGGCTGGCATGACAATCTCTAACTTCAACGACTTTGTCGATGCTCTTCAGAAGCGTCACGACTTCTTCGCATCTATGGGATGTAAACTTTCTGACCACGGTATCGAGGAATTCTATGCTGAGGATTATACAGATGCTGAAATCAGCGCAATATTTAATAAGGTATATGGCGGTGCACAGCTTACAGAGGAGGAGAACCTCAAGTTCAAGAGCGCGATGATGTATATCTTCGCTGTTCAGGATGCTGAGGCTGGCTGGACACAGCAGTTCCACTACGGTGCTATCCGTAACAACAATACAAAGATGTTCAAGCAACTTGGTCCTGATACAGGCTTCGACTCAATCGGCGAGTTCAACACAGCCAAGAAGTGCTCTAAGTTCCTTAACCGCCTTAACATGGAGGGTAAACTTGCAAAGACTATCCTTTACAACCTTAACCCATGTGCTAACGAGGTTCTTGCAACAATGCTTGGTAACTTCCAGGACGGTTCTGTTCCGGGCAAGATTCAGTGGGGTTCAGGATGGTGGTTCCTCGATCAGAAGGACGGTATGCAGAAGCAGATGAACGCTCTTTCTGTTCTCGGTCTTCTGTCACGCTTCGTTGGTATGCTTACCGACTCACGCTCATTCCTTTCTTACCCACGTCATGAGTACTTCCGTCGTATTCTTTGTAACCTTATCGGCAACGATATCGAGAACGGCGAGATTCCATACGTTGGCTACGAGGCTGAGCGCATGAATCAGATGGTAGAGGATATCTGCTACAACAACGCTAAGAATTATTTCAACTTCTAATAGTTGGCAATAGTATATTAGGTTAAGGCGTACGCTCGCGCGAGTGTACGCTTTTTTTTATGTCGGTTCGGCTTGGATTCAATAATATTCATTATCCTTGATAAGGAAAAAACGGACTTTTTGCTGGTTTTGGTGCGGCTTGCCAGCCCGAACCTTCTCCGTATCTTTCCTCTATCTTGCTTTTGTGTTGAATCTACCTTGCTGTGATTTTTCAGTTTTCAACTCTTTGCTTGTCCAATTTCATTGAACATTGTTAATTTTAAATTTTCAACTTTCAAGTTCTCTCCATCATATTTTTATGATTACTGCGGCAGAAGTCATTTTTTTTGTCTAATTTTGCAACGGCTTATTGACTTGCCCCGAAACGGTGTTTGCCGGCGGCAGGTATATTGGATTAAAACAAAACGAAAGAAGTATGAAATATGCGCTTGTTACAGGTGCTTCGCGAGGATTGGGCAGAGCCATCGCCCTGAAGATTGCGAGCATGAATATTCCTGTAATAATCAACTATCAGAATAACGAGGAGGCTGCACAGCAGACTTTGGATGACATTGTTAAGAACGGCGGAAACGCAGAGTTGATGAGGTTTAATGTTGCTGTAAAGGACGAAGTTCAGGCTGCGCTGAATGCGTGGGAGGCTGCACACCCCGAAGATTATATTGCCTATCTGGTAAATAATGCGGGTGTGCGACGCGACAACGTGCTGTTTATGATGCCCGACAAGGACTGGCACGATGTTGTTGACACCACTCTCACTGGATTCTACAATGTAACGCAGAGTGTTATCGTAAAGATGATGATGCGCAAGCACGGCGGAAAAATCGTGAACATGGCGTCGCTTTCGGGCATTAAGGGAATGGCTGGCCAGACAAACTACAGCGCGGCAAAGGCGGCTCTGATTGGTGCCACTAAGGCTCTTGCTCAGGAAGTAGCGGTGCGCGGCGTTACTGTAAATGCTGTGGCTCCGGGTTTTATCGAGACTGATATGACCAAGGAACTCCCTGTTGACGAACTGAAGAAGATGGTTCCGATGAACCGTTTCGGAAAGCCAGAAGAGGTTGCCGAGCTTGTTGCCTTCCTGCTTTCTGATGCGGCAAGTTACATCACCGGCGAGGTGATTTCGATAAACGGCGGACTTTATACCTAATGTGAGAATTGAAAAGTGATGATTGCGTAAGAATCGCAATAAGCGCAGATAAAATAAAGTAAATGAGAAGAGTAGTTATTACAGGCATGGGAATATGGTCGTGCCTTGGATATAATGTAGAGGAAGTGAGACAGAGCCTTTACGAAGGCAAATCGGGCATCGGCCTTGAGCCTGAACGACTCGACTACGGATATCAGTCGGGCCTGACCGGCATTGTCAAACTTCCGCAGCTCAAGGGCGTGATTGACCGCCGTTTGCGCCGCGGATTCTCCGAAGAGGCGGAATTCGCCTTCATGGCAAGCAAGGAAGCCTTCGAAATGGCTAACATCAGCGATGAGTATCTGCTAAACAACGAGGTCGGCTGTATCTTCGGCAACGACTCGTCGGCAAAGCCTGTTATCGAGGCTTCGAAGATTATGGACGAGAAGCGCGACACCGAACTGCTGGGGCAGAACTTCATCTTTCAGGCAATGAACTCGACGGTTAACATGAACATGAGCACCGTGTTCCACCTGAAGGGCGTGAACTTCTCGATAAGTGCAGCGTGCGCCAGCGGAAGCCATTCCATCGGTATTGGCTACATGCTTATAAAGCAGGGCTTGCAGGACATGATTCTGTGCGGCGGAGCGCAGGAAATAAATTTCTACTCAATGGCATCGTTCGATGCCCTCGGAGCATTCTCTAAGCGCATGGACGAGCCTACGAAGGCATCGCGTCCGTTCGACCGCGACCGCGACGGACTCATTCCAAGCGGCGGAGCAGCGGCTCTCGTTCTGGAGGAATACGAACATGCCGTGGCTCGCGGAGCTACAATCCTTGCCGAGGTTTCGGGCTACGGATTCTCGTCTAACGGAACAGCTGTAATCAGTCAGCCGAGCGACGAAGGCTGCGTTATTGCCATGCAGCGCGCCATGAACGATGCAGGCATCTCTGCCGACGACGTCGACTATATTAACGCCCACGCAACAAGCACGCATCTGGGAGACATGTACGAGGCTATCGCCCTGAACCGTCTGTTCAACGGCAAGCACGCCCTCATCAGTTCGACAAAGGGCATGACTGGCCACGAATGTTGGATGGCAGGCGCGAGCGAGATTGTATATTCAACCCTTATGATGCAGAACAACTTTGTGGCTCCAAACATAAATCTCGAAAACAGAGACGAATATTCAGAGCCGCTGAATCTTGCCGACAAGACTGTCGAGACCGAGGTTAACACCGTTCTGAGCAATTCATTCGGCTTTGGCGGAACAAACTCGGCTCTGGTTATAAAGAAAGTATAGAAATTACCAAGTTAAATACAAATAAATTAAATTACAAAGACTATGAAGAAACTTTTGTTTTTGATGGTTGCATTGTTCTCTACAGTAACAATGTGTGCAAAGGATGATGTGAGATACAAGAGTGGCTCACTTTCTGAGATTAAGGCTGCTGGCAGCTCAAAGGTATTTGTTGTATGGGATTACACAGGCTCTACTTTGGAAGGAAAGCCTGTTGCCGAGTTCCTGAAAGAAAAGGGCTCAGACTGGGAGCAGGCATATCCGGGAGAACTTGCCGAGGCTGAGGCAGAATTTGCCAAGACCGTAAATGAAAGTAAATTTGTTAAAGTGACAACAAACAAGGCTGAGGCTCAGTATGTTATCACTATCAAGGTTAAGGATTTTCACTATGGTAGCACCGCTGCTTCTGTTTTGGTAGGCTTTGGCGCAGGTGATGCACACCTTGATGGCACTATGGAGTTTACTAAGAATGGCAGCACAGAAAAAATAGCGGTTCTTGATGTTGATGGCGTTCCGGGCTGTGGCTATGGCAATGAGCGTCGTCGCAGAAATACATACGAGGAGCTTGGAGAGTGGGTTGTTAAACTTATCAAGAAGGCAAAGTAATTTGTAATTATCCCCATTCATAATAATGAATTTATCTCCTTCATTAAAGAAGAAATATACTTCTGAACAGTTCTCGGCAAGAGACGCTCAGCGTCTGGCTGAGTTCATCGCTTGGGGACCTGTTGTGTTTCAGGCATCGCGACTGATGATTAAGTTCGGCATCTTGGAACACATCAGAAACAGCGACAACGGTCTGACCGAGGACGAGGTGGTTGAAAAGACTGGTCTGTCTAAGTATGCGGTGAAATGCCTTCTCGAGGCTTCGCTTTGCATCGGCACGGTCTTGATTGATGACGAGACAAACCGATACACAATATCGAAAACCGGATGGTTCTTGCTGAACGACCCTGCAACGAGAGTGAACATCGACTTTAACCACGATGTGAACTACGAAGGCTGGTTCAAGCTCGAGGAATCGCTCCAGAACGGCAAGCCAGAAGGTCTGAAGCACTTCGGCGCATGGCCTACAATCTACGAGGGCTTGTCGAGCCTGCCTGAGCAGGTGCAGAAAAGCTGGTTCGGATTCGACCATTTCTACAGCGACTCATCGTTCCCTGAGGCATTGCAGATTGTGTTCGGAAAGTACGGCGTCCGCTCGCTCTACGATGTTGGCGGCAACACTGGAAAATGGGCTTTGCAGTGCGTTTCTCACTCGGCAGATGCTCAGATAACGGTGCTCGACCTTCCGCAGCAGATAGGGCTGATGAAGAGCAACATCGAAGGCAAGCAAGGTGCTGAGCGCATCAGCGGATATGGCATCAACCTGCTCGACGAAAACAGCCTCTTCCCAAAACGCGAAGGCGGACTCGATGCCGTGTGGATGTCGCAGTTCCTCGACTGCTTCTCGGAAGATCAGATTGTAAGCATCCTGAAGCGCGCAAAGAACGCGATGGATGCTCACACACGCCTCTTCATCATGGAGACGCTGTGGGACAGACAGCGGTTTGAGCCGGCTGCCTTCTGCCTTACGATGACGAGCCTCTACTTTACTGCGCTCGCCAACGGAAACAGCAAGATGTATCATTCCGACGACTTCATCAGACTGATTGATGAGGCTGGATTGGGCGTGGAGGAGATTCACGACAATCTGGGACAAGGACACAGCATAATTGTTTGTAAACTAAAATAATAAATAACTTTTGTAAATTATGACAAGAACCGAAATTGAAGAGAAAGTAAAGGCTTTCATGATTGATGAACTTGAGATTGATGAGGAGAAAATCGCTCCAGAGGCAACATTGAAGGATGATCTTGGCATCGACAGCCTTGACTTTGTTGACATTGTGGTTATCGTTGAGAGAAACTTCGGCTTCAAGATTAAACCCGAAGAGATGGTTGGCGTAACCACTTTGGCACAGTTCTGCGACTATATTGAAAGTAAGGTAAACGCTTAATCCGTAGTGATTTATGGCTGATAGAGAATGGGCAGGAACAACCTATGGCAACGGATGGATGTTGCGCCATCTCATTGTTATGCTGAGATATGTAGACGTGCGCATTCTCTATCTTTTTTCAGCCGTTTTTGTTGTGCCCGTGTGCCTTGTGCTTAACCGCAGCCGAAAGACGGCTTACTGGTATTTCCGCCGCCGCATGGGCTTTGGCAGACTGAAAGCGGCATGGAGCACGTACATCAATCACTGTCTTTTCGGTCAGGTGGTGATAGACAAATTTGCCATGTATGCCGGTAAAAAGTTCGAGATTGAACTCGAAGGATACGACAATTTTCTGAGCCTTGCTGCCAAGCCCGAAGGCTTTGTGCTGCTTAGTTCGCACATCGGAAACTACGAGATTGCAGGCTACACTCTGGTGGCAGAGACGAAGGTGTTCAACGCCTTGGTCTTTGCAGGCGAGAAGCAGACGGTGATGGAAAACCGCGATAAGATGTTTGCTGACACCAACATCCGCATGATTCCAATCCTGCCAGACATGAGCCATCTTTTTGCCATCGACTTTGCCTTGCAGAACGGCGAGATTGTTAGTATGCCGGCCGACCGAATTCACGGTTCGGCAAAATCGGTAACGGCTCATTTCCTTGGAGCCGAAGCCTGTTTTCCTTACGGAGCATTCTGCGTGGCAACTCTGCGCAATACGCCGGTTCTTGCCGTTAATGTAATGAAGCGGAAGCACAACCGATACAAAGTATATGTAACTCCGTTGGACTACGACACCGAGGCATCGCGCAAGGACAAGATTGCGCAGGTTTCGAAGGCATACGTTGCCGAACTTGAGCGTATGTTGCGGATGTATCCTACGCAGTGGTATAATTTTTTTGATTTTTGGAACTGATGAATACAGAACAGCCTACCGAGGAGTTTCTGCGCGGCATCGATATTCACGAACTTCTGCCGCAGCAAGAGCCTTTCGTAATGATTTCGAGCCTTGTGCGCTTCGACATGCAGACAACCGTTACCGAGACCGTCGTTTCGGCAGATAATCTGTTTGTCGAAGACGGCGTTTTTACCACTCCGGGCATTGTGGAGAATATTGCCCAGACGTGTGCGGCTCGCATCGGCTATGTAAACAAATATATTCTGAAGAAGGGCATTCAACTTGGCTTCATCGGAGCAATCCGCGACCTGAAAGTTAAGGATTTGCCGAAGGTCGGTGATACAATCACGACAACTATCTCCGTGATTGACAGCGTCTTCGGAATGACTCTCGTTGATGCCGTGGTTTTGAACAACGGTGCGGAAGTGGCTTCTGCCCAGATGAAAATTGCCGTAAAAGAATCTGAATGATGGAACTTGTTGCTGAAAAGAAGATTGAGATAAGGTTTAGCGAAGTCGATGTCATGAACGTGGTGTGGCACGGCTCATATCCGCTGTATTTTGAGGATGCGCGCGAGGCTTTCGGCGCAAAGTACGGTCTGTCGTACAAACGATATATGGACGAGAAGGTTTTCGCGCCCATCGTTGAGCTCGACATAAAATACAAGCGTCCTATTCTCTACGGAATGACTCCCGTGGTGCGGATTGTCTACCGTCCAACCGAGGCGGCAAAGATTGTGTTCGACTACGAAATTGTTGATGCTGAGACAGGTACGGTGTTCGCCACCGCCCACAGCGTTCAGGTCTTCATGGATATGAACTACAATCTGATGTGGGACAATCCTGGTTTCTTCGTCGAATGGAAAAAACAGTGGGGGATTCAGCATGGTTAGCATTCTGGCAGACAATATCGTTTCTCCGTTGGGCTTCACAACCGAACAGAATTATAGCAGTGTAAGGGCAGGAGAGTCTGCTCTTAAGTTGTATAGCGGCAAGTGGAATCTGCCCGAGCCGTTCGTTGCTTCTCTCTTTACGGAAGAACAGAACCGCCAGCTCCATATTGACGGACTGACGCGGTTTGAGTCTATAGCCTTTGCTTCGGCATCGCGTGCCATCAGTAGTGTTGATATTGATGTTTCGAGTCCGAAGTCGATATTCATTCTGAGCACCACGAAGGCGAATGTCGAACTTCTCGGCTCTGCGGATTGCGATTCGGAGCGCATTATGCCTGCTTCTTCTGCCCGACTGATAGCCAATAAACTCGGCTTCACCACCGAGCCGATTGTAGTGTGCAACGCATGCATCTCAGGACTTTCGGCGCAGACTCTGGCATTCCGCCTGCTTAGTGCCGGCGAGTACGACAATGCCGTGGTGTGCGGAGCCGACTGTCAGAGCGCCTTCATCGTGTCTGGCTTTCAGTCATTGAAGGCCGTTTCGCCCGAGCAGTGCCGTCCGTTCGACATTGAGCGCATGGGATTGAACCTTGGCGAGGCTGCGGCAACCATCGTTCTAAGTACGGCGAAAACTGGAAAATGGAGTATCGAAGACGCTTGTGTGCGCAACGATGCACATCATATAAGTGCTCCGTCGCCGAAGGGCGAGGGGGCGTTCCGTGCAATGAATTATGTTCTCGGCGATGCCGGAAACGTGGCTGTCGTTGGAGTTCACGGAACGGCAACGATGTTTAACGACCAGATGGAGTCGAAGGCGGTTGAGCGTATGGGCTTGTCGGACATTCCGCTGTCTGCTCTGAAAGGCTATTATGGCCATACGATGGGTGCGGCCGGCGTGCTCGAGACAATCCTCACGCTTCGTGCTCTCGACGATGGCATCGTGCTTCCGTCGCGCGGTTTCTCCGAACTTGGCGTGAGCGGAAAAGTCAGCATCTCTGCCGAAGAACAGAAGACAAACAAAGGCGGTATGCTGAAGATTCTTTCGGGTTTTGGCGGATGCAACGCGGCAATGCTCGTCAGGAGAACTGAAGACTGCAAGCCTCGCTTGGCGGCTGAAAAGACCATTAGAAAACGCTGCTCGGTGCAGATTTCAGAAGAGGGCGTTGTGGTTGACGGCAGTGCGCTGAAAACAGAATCAAGAGGCAAGGAACTCCTTACCGAACTTTATAAAAATCATATCTCAGACTATCCGAAATTCTACAAAATGGACGCGCTCAGCAAGTTGGCATTCGTGGCTTCCGAACTATTGCTCGCCTCTGCCAAAGCCGACGAGGACGAGGGCAGAGCCGTTATCCTTTTCAACCGTTCGTCGTCTGTGGCGTCGGACAAGGCTTATCAGCAGTCTATCAGCAATGCCGACGATTTCTTTCCAAGTCCGTCGGTTTTCGTCTATACTCTGCCTAACATCATGACGGGCGAGATTGCCATTCGCCATGGCTATCGCGGCGAGACATCGCTCTACATCCTTGCCGAGAAGAACGAAGAGCAGATGCGCCGCATCGTGCAATCGTCATTTGCCGATGCCGAGATGCGTACCGCCATAGTTGGCTGGGTTGATTGCGAGAGCGACGACTGTTTCTGTGCCGATTTGGGATTGTATGTAGCATCGGTTTGATGTCTGCATCTGCAAGAAAATGTCAATGTTCAAAAACTAAAAAACATTTGTTTTTTGTGATTTTTTTAATATTTTTGCAAATGAATGTAATCTATATATAATATGAAAAAAATCTTATTAGCTATTTTTGCGTTGACACCAATGTTGGCAAGTGCCTACGATGCCAAGATTGATGGCATTTATTACAATCTTAACACAAAAGAAAAAACAGCAGAAGTTACATGTCTGAAAAATACTGAAACAGAAATTGTTTCGGACTATTCTGGCGATGTTACAATTCCTAAGGCTGTTTTGTACGACGGCACGGAGTATAGCGTTACTTACATTGGACAGTATGCATTCATAGGCTGTAGTGAATTGACTTCGGTTAGTATTCCAAATAGCGTTACTGGTATTGGCTTTTGTTCTTTCTATGGTTGCGGTAGCTTGACATCTGTCGTAATTCCTGAAGGGGTGACAATTATCGAAAATAGCGCGTTCTATGGCTGTAGCAGTCTGGCATCTGTAACTCTTCCAAACAGTTTGACGCAAATTTATGGAAATGCTTTTGAAGATTGTAAAAGCCTTACTTCGGTTGTCATTCCAGAGAATGTTAAATGTATAGATAGTGGGACTTTCAGATATTGCGAAAATTTGGCTTCCATAACTCTGCCAAATGGTTTGAGAAAAATAAATAGTAATGCTTTCTACAGTTGCAAGAATTTATCTTCTATTACTATACCAAATAGTGTTACTGATATTGGAGAAAGTGCTTTTGCTGGTTGCGTTAGTCTGACTTCTGTAGTTATTCCTGATGGTGTTGAAGTAATAAAGGCGAGTCTTTTTCAAGGTTGCCATGGCTTAAAGTCTGTAACTCTTCCGAATAGTGTGTCTAAAATTGAGATATGGGCTTTTGTTGGTTGTGAAAGCTTGACTTCTATCGACATTCCAACTGGCGTAACTGTAATTGATGCAATTTTCCAAGGCAGTGGCTTGGTTTCGGTAAACATTCCAAATGGTGTTACTGAAATTTTACCTTCAGCTTTTTATGAATGTGAAGATTTGACATCTGTGGTTATTCCAGGCACTGTAACAAGGGTCGTTTACGCATTCACTGGGTGTAAAAAACTAAAAGACGTTTATTGTTATGCCGAGAATGTACCTGTTGCGTATGTAGAAGATTTTGTTGTGAGTCCTTTTTTGAGTGTCGACCTTAGTGCAGCAACGCTCCACGTGCCGGCATCATCAGTCGATAAATACAAGGCTGATGAATATTGGGGTAAATTTGGCACAATTCTGCCTATTGAGGGTGGAACAACCCGAATTGACGCCACATCAAGCAACTGCGACATTAAGGCTTATGGTGGTGCGATAACAGTTTCCGGCTGTCGTGATGGCGAGAGCGTTTCTGTATATTCTGTTAGCGGACAGTTGATTGGCGCAACAACCATTAAGAATGGTTCTGCCGTAATAAAAACAAATCTTCAGGCAGGTTCGGTTGTAATTGTTAAAATTGGACAGAAGAGTGTAAAACTTACTTTGAATTGAGAAACGGATTTTTTAGTGATAAAGACCGCACTTTGATTGAGTGCGGTCTTTTTTGTGTCTTGTAATAAAATGAAGATTTGCCTATGTCAGTTCAGCTTAGATTCAAAAATATCGTTACAGTTGATGGCTTATGTCTGACTCCCTTTCTCGTATCTTCCGGCTTGCTTCCACGTACCTTGAACGTACCTTCCCCGTTGCTACCCCGTAGCTACCCCGTACTTTGCCTCTATCTTGAAGTCGTTTTTTTCGGTTCTTTCTGCATAACGATTCATTGCTTTGCATATGTGTTGTAGAATTGCTTATGCCGAACTTGTGTATTGTCAATTTTTTACTGTCGTCAAGTCGTAGATATTTTTTCTGTCAGACAACCAAAAGATTATTTGTCTGAGTATTGTTTTTCTGATAATAATATATAGTTTTGGCGATATTTTCTGAATAAATAAATTCTTTTGGAAGATATTTCTAAATGCCGTAATTTTGCAAACATAAATAATCATTACCACGAACTGATGCGGAGTCAGTTTTTTAACCATAGAATGGCACTTATGGCGGAATCGGCATCGTGGCTTTGGGATATCTTTGAAAACATTCTACAAACAAAAATAAAACCAAAATAATATGGCACAGATAGCACATAGTTTGATTGAGTTAATAGGCAATACGCCGCTGGTTGAGTTGGCGGGGACCGAGCGCGAGCTGAAACTAAATGCCCGGATTATTGCCAAGTTGGAATACTTTAATCCAGCACGAAGTGTGAAGGACCGCACGGCAAAGGCCCTCATTGAACAGGCCGAACGCAACGGACAGCTTAACCCCGACACCGTCATCATAGAACCTACGAGCGGCAATACGGGAATTGGTCTGGCATTCATTGCCGCCATCCGTGGCTATCGCCTCATCCTCACGATGCCCGATTCGATGTCGGTTGAGCGTCGCACGCTGCTGAAGTCGCTTGGTGCGCAGATTGTTCTCACACCATCTTACGAGGGAATGGCAGGAGCAATACGCAAGGCGCAGGAGCTGAAGGAGGAGATTGGCAACGCCTACATTCCGCAGCAGTTTGAGAATCTGGCTAACCCCGAGGTTCACCGCCGCACCACCGCCGAGGAGATTTGGCGCGACACCGACGGAAAGGTAGACATCTTTGTTGCAGGTATAGGCACAGGCGGCACGATAACAGGAGTGGGGCAGGTTCTGAAAGCATATAACAGCAGCGTAAAGGTTGTTGGAGTTGAACCTTACACCTCGTCGGTGCTAAGCGGCGAGAAGCCCGGACCTCATAAGATTCAGGGCATCGGAGCGGGATTCCGTCCTAAGGTGCTCGATTCTGGCATTTACGACGAGATTCTGCGCATAAAAGACGATGAGGCTTTTGCCGTGGCGCGTCTGCTGGCAACAAAAGACGGTGTACTGACTGGCATCTCGAGCGGTGCTGCCGCTGCTGCCGCCATCAAGTTGGCTCGTCGTCCCGAGAACGAGGGCAAAAACATCGTTGTTTTGCTGCCAGATACTGGCGAACGCTATCTGAGTACCAAATTGTATAACTTCGAGAATGAATAACTATGGCTGAAAGCAAGAAACTGAGTATCATCGCCTTTAGTGGCGATTTTGACAAACTTACGGCTGTGTTTACGTTGGGAACTGGCGCGGCAGCCGTGGGCTACGAGGTGAACATCTTCTTCACTTTCTGGGGACTCGATGCCATAAAGCGTAAGCAGGGGCGCAGTTTTACCGGCGGAAACTGGCTCACCAAAATCTTCGGCTTTATGATGGGCGGACTGAAGGTTACTCCGACGAGCCGCTTCAACTTTCTGGGTGCAGGACCGAAAATCTTCCGCTATCTTATGCGAAAGAACAATGTGGCTACGCTCGAGGAACTTGTTGAGGCTTCGAAGGCTCTCGGCATCAATTTGTATGCCTGCGAGATGGCGATGCACGTTCTGGGACTGAAGAAGGAGGATTTTATTCCCGAAGTGAAGGATGTGCTCGGCGTGGCTTCGTTCTTGAATCTGAGCGAAGGAGGACAGACACTATTTATATAATTCACAATTCATAATTCAAAATTGACAATTCATAATTGCTTTTTGAATTGAAAATTGAAAGTTGAAAATTGAAAAAATCATAATTCAAAATTCACAATTCATAATTGACAATTCGAAATTGAAAAATCATAATTCAGAATTTTTGAGATTCTATCATTTTTAATGAAAATATTATGGCAACAAAAGTATTAGATATCACAAAGGAGCACTGCCCGATGACCTTCGTCAAGGTCAAGATTGAGCTTTCGAGACTTCAGTCGGGCGATATTCTTGAGGTGCTTCTGAGCGAGGGCGAACCCCTCGACAATGTTCCGCGCAACGCCAAGGAGCAGGGCTACAATGTGCTCGGCGTGGAACATGTTGAAGGAACAACACATAAAATCACAATAAAAAAGTAAAACCTTTAAAACTAAAAAGATTATGGCAGATTCAAATCTACAGCGTAGTGTTACTACTGCAACCGCCAGAAAACTGGCTACAACAACCAAGACAGCCCCTCAAATGGGCTCGATAACTCCAAGACTGTTACTGAAAATCTTGCCTTGGGTGCAGGTTAGCGGCGGAACATTCCGCGTAAACCGCACAAAGGTCGAACTGCGCAAGAGCGAGCGTCTTCCGATACAATATCTCAACGGCGAACCGTCGTTTTCGGCTAAGAGCCTGAAGACTATTCCGCTGTTTTCTGAGTTCGACGACGAGATTGTAAACCGTCTTGCACGCTCGTTCGAGACAAAGGAGTTGGGCATCGGTCAACTATTTGTTCAGGAAGGCAAGGACAAGCAGAAGTTCTTTATTGTTGCCAACGGTCAGGCTGAGGTTATCAGCAGCGGTCCTCACGGCGAGGAACTGCGCATCGCTCTCCTTGGCGAGGGCGAATATTTTGGTGAGGCAGACCTTCTCGACGATGCCGAATCTACTGTCTCTGTGCGTGCCGTAACACCGTCGGTTTTCCTCGGACTGAAGCAGAACGAACTCGAAAAGTTCATAAAGGAAGTGCCTGATTTCCGCGAGACATTCAACAAGGCTGTCGACAAGCAATTGAGACTGAAGGCAACCGTGAACGACCATGGCGAGAAGCACATCGACCTTGTGAGCGGTCATGAGGAGGACAATATCATTCCTGAGACATACATCGACTACGAGGAGAATCCAACCGAATATCCTCTGAACACTTTGCAGACTGTTGTCCGCGTACATACTCGCGTGTCAGACCTCTACAATAACCCTTACAACCAGTTGGAAGAGCAGTTGCGCCTGTCAATCGAGAGCATCAAGGAGCGTCAGGAGTGGGAACTCATCAACAACAAGCAGTTCGGTCTGTTGTCTTCGGTTAATCCGGCTTACCGCATCACCACACGCTACGGCTCGCCAACGCCCGATGACCTCGACGAACTTCTCTCTTTGGTATGGAAAGAGCCTGCCTTCTTCATTGCTCACCCAAGAGCCATCGCTGCCTTCGAGCGCGAATGTACATGGCGCGGCGTTCCGCCTGTAACAACCGATTTGTTTGGCACAAGAGTGATTCTGTGGCGCGGTGTGCCAATCATTCCGAGCGATAAGGTCGAGGTTGAAGGTCAGTATCTTACAGGCCGCGGCGTAGGCACAACAAAGATTATCCTTGTGCGCGTGGGCGAGAAGAACCAAGGCGTCATTGGCTTGCACCAGAGCGGCATTCCGGGCGAGATTGCACCGTCGTTGAGTGCCCGTCTGATGGGACTCGACAAGTTCGGCGTGGCATCTTATCTGCTCACAAAGTACTTCTCGCTTGCAGCCCTTACCGACGATGCCATCGCCGTTCTTGAGAACGTTGAGGTGGGATATTATCACGACTATCAGCATCGCAACAAAGTAGAGAAATAGAACCCTGAAAAAGAAATTTTAGAACAATTTCTTTATGATAGATATACAGAATATTAGTGGCTTTCCGACACAGACCGACGGCTCGCTGGCTCTGCTCAGGGAACTCGCACAGAAATACTGCCCTGAGGATTTGCAGACTGAGCGCAAGGCTGTCCTGCCCGACGAAAGTCTGAACCTCACGGAGTTGGAGGCTGGCTTTAAACAACTTCTGGCTGGCGGTAGCGGCTATGGCGAGTTGCCTTACATCGGCGATGCTGATCTTCAGTCTTCGTCGCTCCCGAAGGACGATGGCTTCGGTGTCGGTATTCCCGAAACGCAGAAGTTGCGCGACCTTCACTACGAGGAGGCTGACACGCTGAACTCTGAGCAGGTGAAGCGCGACTTCCCGGTGTTGCAGCAGAAGGTGAACGGGCATGACCTTGTGTGGCTCGACAACGGCGCAACAACGCAGAAGCCTAATCAGGTGATTGACAAGATTGCCGATTACTATCGCACCTACAACTCTAACATACATCGTGGCGCGCACACGTTGGCTGCTCGTGCTACCGATGCCTACGAGGAGGCGCGCGAGAAGGTGCAGAAGTTCATCAACGCCGCATCAACCGAGGAGATAATCTTCGTGCGCGGCACAACCGAGGGCATCAACCTCGTGGCACAGACCTACGGCAGGCAGTTCCTCACTCCGGGCGACGAGGTGATTGTGTCTGAACTCGACCATCATGCTAACATCGTGCCTTGGCAGCGCGTGTGTCAGGAGCGCGGTGCAACGCTTCGGGCCATTCCTACGGATAAGAACGGCGACCTCATCCTTTCTGAGTTCGAAAGACTTATCACGCCTCGCACGCGTTTCGTCAGCGTAGGACATGTAAACAACACTTTCGGCACGATAAACGATGTGCAGCGCATAATAGAGATTGCCCATGCACACCAGATTCCGGTGCTGATAGACGGCGCGCAGTCCATTGCCCACACGCCAGTCGACGTGCAACAGTTGGGCGCAGATTTCTTCGTCTTTAGCGGACACAAAATCTACGGACCTAACGGCATTGGTGTTGTGTACGGCAGAAAGGATTTGCTCGACAAGATGCAGCCTTGGCAGGGCGGCGGCAACATGATTAAGGATGTTACGATAGAGCGCACGGAGTACAATGTTCCGCCGGCACGTTTCGAGGCAGGAACGCCTAATGTGGCTGATGCCATCGGACTGGGTGCCGCGCTCGACTATGTCAGCCGCCTCGGCATACGCAATATCGAGCATCACGAGCATCAGCTTACCGAATATGCCCGCGAGCAACTCGCCTTGATTCCGGGCTTGACGCTCATCGGCAATCCTAAGAACCGTGTGTCGGTGGTTAGTTTTGTGCTCGACGGCATTCCTGTTCCCGAGGTTGGCACGCTGCTCGACAAGGAGGGCATTGCCGTCCGCGCCGGACATCACTGCGCCCAGCCAGCCTTGCGAGCTCTCGGCTACGAGATGAGCGTCCGACCAACCTTCGCACTCTACAACACTCGCGAGGATGTTGACAAACTCGTTATTGCGGTTCGTAAAATCGTAGGCGAAAGATAATGTCGCAAATCATTAGAATTGGAATAAAAAAATAAACACGAATTGCCGCGAAATTCTCATCTGCAAGAATGAAAATTAGCGGCGGTTCGTGTTAACTGAAAAATAAAATGGAAAAAAATATCAATGAAACATTGATGCGTAACGTCAATCTGCTGTCGCGACTAACCGAACTCGAGGTAAAAACGATGCCTCAGACGCAGGCACCTCTTCCTTCGGTGGAGCAGGTTAAGCAGATTATCTGTCTGGTAAAGAGCATCATCTTTCCCGACTACTTCAACAAACGTCAGGGCAACGAGACAATACGCTCCTATTATATTGGCGTACACATGGAAGAGCTGCTGAAGCTGCTCACAAAGCAGATTGCCAACGGACTTCAGTTCTGCGAGAACCGTGATTCGGTAACGTCGAAACAGCAGATTTTTGATGAGGCAGGACAGCTTGCCTTGCAGCTCATCGACTCGCTGCCTGAGATAAAGCGACTGCTCTATACAGATGCGCAGGCTATGTTCGACAACGACCCGGCAGCCCCAAACTACGGCGAGGTGATATTCTGCTATCCTGTTATGAATGCCATGACGCACTATCGCATTGCCCACAGGCTTCACGAACTGAAGATTCCTGTAATTCCGCGCATCATAACCGAGCTGGCACATTCAAAGACGGGCATCGATATTCATCCCGGTGCGCAGATAGGCGAATATTTCGCCATTGACCACGGCACGGGAGTGGTGATAGGAGAGACTTGCGTTATCGGCAATCATGTAACACTCTATCAGGGTGTTACGCTCGGTTCGAAGAACTTCAAGCACGATGCCGATGGCAATATCCTCAACATCCCTCGCCATCCGATAATCGAAGACTATGTTACCGTCTATTCAAACGCCAGCATCTTGGGTCGCATCACCATCGGACACCATTCGGTTATTGGCGGTAACATCTGGGTAACTCACAACGTGGCTCCTAATTCGCAGATTCAGCAGACAAAGGCTGTTGAAATGAACTTCGAGGCAGGATTGGGAATATAAAAACGTGCAAAAATACATTATCATGGTATGCAAATGACATATTTATGGGATTGTAAAACCTTTTAAATCACCTTACTTTTGCAATGTAAACATTAATAACAAAACATATAAGGATTATGGCTAAAGTAGCAAAACAATTGACTGAGTTGGTTGGTAATACACCACTTCTTGAACTCAACAGATATTCACAGGCTAAGGGACTCGATACTCCCGTAATTGCCAAGGTAGAGTTTTTCAATCCAGGCGGCAGCGTGAAGGACCGCATAGCACTGGCTATGATTGAGGATGCCGAGGCTAAGGGCATTCTAAAACCCGGTGCAACCATCATCGAGCCGACAAGCGGTAACACAGGCGTAGGATTGGCGTTGGTGTCGGCTGTCAAAGGCTATCACCTTATCCTTACCATGCCCGAGACCATGAGTGTTGAGCGTCGCAACCTTGTAAAGGCTTATGGTGCCGAGGTTCATCTTACATCGGGAAAGGGCGGAATGCCGGGCGCAATACGTGCTGCCGAGGAGTTGCGCGATTCTATCCCAGGTTCTGTAATCTTGCAGCAGTTCGAGAATTCGGCAAATCCGGCAAAGCATTATGCTACAACTGGTCCTGAAATATGGCGCGATACCGACGGAAAGGTCGACATCTTTATTGGTGGTGTGGGCACAGGCGGAACAATCAGCGGCACGGGCAAATATCTGAAGGAGCAGAATCCTAACGTTAAGATTATCGCCGTTGAGCCAAAAGATAGTGCCGTCCTAAACGGTAAACCAAGCGGTCCGCACAAGATTCAGGGCATCGGCGCAGGCTTCATTCCTAAGACATACAATTCTGATGTCATCGACGAGGTTTTCGATGTCGAGAACGATGATGCCATCCGTACAGGTCGCGAGGTAGCCCAGTCCGAAGGACTTCTCGTAGGCATCTCGGCAGGTGCTGCTCTCTATGCTGCCATTCAGGTGGCAAAGCGTCCCGAGAACAAGGGCAAGAAGATTGTGGTTCTGTTGCCCGACACAGGCGAGCGCTACCTCTCAACCGTTCTCTATGCCTTCGAGGACTATCCGCTATAATCTAAAGAATAAGTTGAACAAAATTCACATATCTAATTTCAAAGACCGTGCATCTTTCCAGAGTACGGTCTTTTTTTGATTCATACAGAACTCATCATAAACGCTGAAAGTGTCTCTGCTCACCAACCGTTGCTTGGAACGTACTGCGGAAAAAATACCAATTGTTATCAAAATGTTGCGTCTATATAGCGTAGGGTGGGGGTAATATAGTTAAGTCCCGTCGTTAATCCGAATTTCCGTGCCCAACCTATAGTTGCTTGCTATCCACCTGCCGTTCTGCCGAATTTGCAATTTGGCAGAGAAAAAATTCGGGAATTTGCCGCTCGAACTTGTTCGCTTGCTACCGAAGGGACGCAAGAATTCCCACCGCTGAAAAAACATCAGTTTACAATAACTTTTTGTCGCACAGCGACAATGCGAGTTGCAAACTCGCGGTATAATGATGCTGCCGAATTCGGAAATTCGGCAGGACGAAGGGTTGCTTTTTTTTAGAAAGACCCCGAGGCACATATTTACTGGGCTTCGGGGAGGATTTTTATTGCCTTTTGAGTTTTACCGGACAGCAATATTACAAATTACTTTTTATCTCCAAAGAGCAGTTTCAATTGTTTGTCAAAGTCGCTCATAATTTCACGGTCTTGAATGGCACGGAACTTGTCATATTCCGTGAGTGCTTTTTCAAACGCTTGTTCGTGAGTCACACGACCAGAATCAGGAAGTAAAGGACGGTTGTTTAAATCCATATAGCGTTGTAGGAGAGCAGACCAGTCTGCCATTGTCATCAGAATATGGTCTTCTGCACGTTGCTCCGCAATGTCAATGAAGGCATTGCTCAATCTGTTCAACGAATCCACTTCTTTCTCGCTGAGATAGTTTTTGGCTACAGTGACATCTGATTTCACGACTCTTCCGTCTGGAGCATTCTTCCATGTTGTCAATCCCATGTGAGGGCGTTCAGCATCGGCGCGATCATAGATAATCTCGGCAGCTGTCTGTTTAGTCACGGCATAATGCATCATATTCTGCACTGTCTTGAAGAACACTTGTGTCTCCTCAGAATCCTTGTCATAGTCGGAACTACACTCGCTATATATATCAGTAATCTTCTGGTAATAACGTCGTTCACTGATGCGTATCTCGCGGATGCGGTCAAGCAAATCATCAAAGTAATCTGCCCCGAATATGTTCTTTCCCTTCAGACGTTCGTCATCCAACACAAAGCCCTTGGTAAGGTATTCTTTCAGGACTTGTGTAGCCCAGATACGGAATTGGGTTGCCTCGTAGCTATTCACGCGATAGCCTACGGCAATAACGACATCAAGATTATACATCATCACCTCACCAGACCATTTGTCCGAAGGTATTCGAATTTTTCTAATAGCATCGGACAAATGGATCTCCCCACTTTGTTCTATTTGGTCAAGATGATAATTTATGGTAGGAACGGTCACTCCAAACAATTCTGCCATCCTTTGTTGTGAAAGCCAAAAAGTATTGGTATCGAAGACTACTTGAACCTGCACCTTTCCTCGTCCGCTTTTATACATCAGGATGGAAGATTCCATGCTTCTCACTGCAACATCTGGAGTCATGGTCGCACTGAAATACTGCTGTGCTGCCTTCACCATCTCTTTCTTTTGGTCGGCATTCATAGCCACAGCCATACAGGCCGCACGAGACAGACGGATGCTCGTCACTTCTCTGACTGCGCCACTACCCAGTTCTGCCATCTCCGTTATCTCTACGAAATGTTCACCAAGATGATAGCCCTTCTGCGAAGTCCATGCCAGTGCCTTGGCTATGACACGCTCGAAGTTCCAGTATTTGCCATAGCCCATCACTCGCGCCAGCCTACGTGAGTTCCACCATTCCTTGCCATCAGCATCAACCTCTCTTAACTGATCGAAAGGAGATTGGAGTTCTGGGATGTTGTTTGTATCTTGTATATTACTCATTTTTGTCTATATTACTTCCTTGTTGAATAGAATCTTCGACGATTTCCCAATAGCCATTTCTTTTACCATTCACTCTACGTAGAATGTTCTTCTCTTGTAACGCTATGGTAATTGATTTGACTGTTCGCTCAGATTTTCCAATTTCAGCAGCAATCTCTTTTTGGGTAGCAGATGGATTCTTTTGCACTATGCGGAGTAGAGCGACTTCTTCCAAAGTGCAATTTTTGCACTTTGGGGGTAATTCTTCGCCAGCTTTTGCACTTTGAACTTCGTTATTTGCACTTTGAGATATGGTTTCGTTTTCAACTTTGTTCCAATCAACGTGCATAATCCTGTTCCTAAGGTTATGTTCCTCTCCAAGCAACATACTGCGAAATTTTCGTAATTTCCTACCATACAGGCAGCAATCTCTCTATTACCTCCACATCTGCAGGGAGCCATTTCACGCTTGGCAGTTCCTCCCTTCCGAGCCACTTGATATGGCAACATGCTCCACTGGTATATGTCGTGCTGCGAAGCCTGAGTCAATTTTCCCACTATCTCGTTAGTGTTACGAGACAGAAAGTCCGTAATGGAATCTGAGTAGTAATATCTTCGTGCTGCCATAGTTCATTTCTTTATTATAGGAATTTTTGACGATGCGTATTCAAATGGAATCTTCTCTTGCTCTAAGCGATAATTACCCTCCTTCAAGAAGTCAAACATTTTTTCCTCTTCAGGGGTGAGGAACAGATTTTTTTCCACATTTGTTTCCGTGCCAAAACCACTTTCATAAAACAGGTCGAACGTCTCTCTGTCCATCAGGAAGCTCTCAACTTGCGGAAAGTGAGTCTTTATCTCCGACAGTATCTGGAACCCTTGCGCATCCAAATCACCCCAATAGAAAATCTTTTTCGATTTCAGCCACGTAACATCCTTGAGTAAATCCACTCCAAATCCATGTCCCCACACAACGATGCTCTTTTGTATAGGAGGGAACGTCAGCATATTCATCTTGTTCTCGACTATGTATACCACCTCTACAGGAATCTCAACTTCCTGGAATTGGTTGATTGGAACACTCAAATCATCAATACCCGAGAATAGCATCTGACTCATTGCCTTATCCAAAACTCTGAACCGAACCACAGGCTCATCATACCGTAGATTGAAATGCGTTTCAAAGCGCTTTTCGTCCGGGTTAACAGACTTCGCAATGATTATGTCCAGGAGTTCCTTAATAATCCCCTTGTTTCTCTCAATGAATTTGGTGTCCACCTGAATAGGCAACTCACGGATGAACATTTGCGGTTTGGAATTGCTTCTAAAATAGGTACAAACCTTAAGTAAATCACCCCAAAGCTCGTGATTGTCCAAGACTTTATTTGGGAATCTACACGCCCATTTGACTAACTCAGGAAAAGCAGAAAGAATTTGTTCTATATCTTTTCTAAAGTCAGCGGTATCCTGCTCCTTGCCAATATACTTCAAGAAATCTTGCTCCGTCAAAAAACTGATTGATACGGGAATGTCTTGTTCCCCGTGTTTTCGCGTCTTTACCTTCTGGTATTCTATAAAATAGCCATAGCCTTTCTTTTCCTTTGAGTGCGCTATCAATTCCGTCAGTTCTTTTTCGAACTGAGCTGTATCGTCACTAGGCTTTTTATTGCCAACAATGACAATAGGTTCAAAAGCCTGTCTTTCGATAACTGATCGCAAGAAGGTCAAATACTTATTCTCTGCTTTCTTCCGTATTTCAGTTGGCGTTATCATGGGCTTGGTACTTTTCGCGTTCTTGTCTGAAAATTTCTATCGGCATATCGAACAGACGTGATTCATTGCCATTTCGTTCCACATAATGTACAAAGGATATATCGTTCTCCACAATGTGAATATTATCGCTCGGAGTGACCACCAGGAGTTGCAGGTTCAATTGCTTGCAGAGCGAAATCAAGTATCTCGCTTTATCTTCATCCTGCGCCTTGAAAGCCTCGTCAATGGCAATAAACCGCAAGGATTTAGCCTGCAAACCATCCTTGGTCAGACCAAACTGATAAGCGATAGCTGACCCCAAGATGGTATAGGTCAATTGAGCTTTCTCGCCACCGGAAAGCTGACCCATACTTTCGTATGTCTTAAACTTCTGATTGGTTTCCTTATAGAATTCCTCCGCCCTATACGAATACCAGCTCCTGACATCCATCACTTTTCTACGCCACTGCTCGTTTTTAAGCTGTTCCATCAACGGCTGAATCTTTTTCTCGAAATGAGTACGCTTGCCGTCAATCGTAGAGTTTATTTCGTGAATATTCGGAATAGCATTCTCCAACTTTTGCCTAAATTCCGCCACTTCCACATTGGTTCTTTTCGAGTTGACAAGTTGGATAAAAGTAACGGGAGTCGTACTAAAATCAATCTCTGCAAGTGATTGATTCAGCATCTGAATGGTATCCTTTATTGACTTCTCCCAGTTATTGAAGAACATACGGAAATCCGACACTTTGTTGATTACTGTTTCTTGCAGGTACTCATCAAACTTTTTTTCGTGGCGCACCAAATCCTCTTTGACCAAACGGTCATACAGTTTTTGATATTCACCTATAAGGTTGATGTTACTGGCTTCCGGCAGGGCATGCACGTCGGAGCGCCAGTCTTTGAAGCGCAAAGTTATCTCTTCAGATGGATTCTTAAATTTTCGTATCAGATCAGCAGCCTCGCCTTCGATACGAGATTGTTCTGATTCCTTTTGGTTTTCTTGCCTTTGAATTGTTTCTTGAAAAGCATTCCTCTTCGATTCTATAGTATCGTAATTGACATCAATCCAATTCTGATTCCTTTCTTCGAAACCTTTGACATCTATTTCACCAAGACTGTCAACTATCGGTTTGTTGCTACTCAGCCTCTGAGTGGCATTAGCCAAATCGACTTGTTCAATTTTATAGATTTCCTTATCCTTTGCTTTAATCGTTTCGTTCTCAAGTATCTTCAATGATTGTTGCACATCTTTAAGTTGCTCCTCCAAGGCTTTTACCTTGTCATTGGTTGCCTCCAGCTTCTTCTTTTGCTCCTCTTTTTCCTGTATCGAACGAGCGGTTTCTTCCCAGTTGATTTCTTCGAACTTAGTATAATTCTCAAACAAATCATGAAAACATAGCCTACGCTTATCAATAGCCTTTGCCTCTGCTTCGATACGTCGTATATCTTCTTTATTCTTCTGCTGTTGCTCTTGCAAATCCTTTACAATGGTGCGTATAGCCGCAATTTTTTCTTTGTTATCCCAACCCAAAACATAATTCTCGCGGTTGTTCGTATGCGGGCGGTCATCCTTTTCGTGTTTATTATGTACGGACTTAATCAGTCCTTCCTTTGTAACTGTTTTTTCCTTGTAACGATAGAATTCCTCCAATTTTTCGACACAGGCATAATTATAGTGGTCGGAGATAGCATCCTCCACCCATGACGAATATGGACTCTTTTGGTTAAACTCAAGTTTGTTCAACATACAATTCACAGGAGGATTCTGGAAACCGCGCAGAGAGGATGTCTCTTCGTAGCGGTGATATACAATCCTTCCCCGCAAGTCGTGGGTGTTAACGTAATCGCTGACAGCCTTGTAATACTTCTCTGGCACAATCAGGCGCAAGCCAAAATTATGCAAGATTTTCTCGATGGAGTTTTCCCAGTCCCTTTCTTCGTCTTTCACACGAATCAGTTCCCCGACAAACGGAATTTCATTCGCTGTCGCCCCAATGGCAGCCAGTATCTCGTCTCTTATTTCTGCTTCACGCCCAGATATGTTATTTTTGTTCTTCAGAAGGGTTTTTATGATTTCAGTATTTTCTCCGATCTCATGTTCAATGCGCTCCTTTTCATTTAAAGCAAGGCGTGATTCCTCATTCTTTTTGCCTAACTCAACCTGACAATTATCTCGTTCGATTTTTGCCTTTTCACGATTCTCATCAAAAGAGTTTTCAGTTGGATTGTCAACAAGTCCCACCTCAACAACTTTTTTATTGTAACTATTGAGCTTCGCCTGACGCGTTTGCTTTGTACTATTCAGTCCTCTTATATCCCTTTCAAGATCTTTTATCTGCCTACCAACATCATCGTTTTCAATAGACAACGACAAATCACGCTCCTGCTGTTTTAGACGTTCTTTCTCCTCCTCCAATTTAGCAAGTTCTTCTTTTAGCCTCGCCAATTTCCCATTCAATTCAGCAATTTTGGCATCAGACAATTCAACATTCCTCTTGGCAAAATAATACACGGCTAACTCTCGTGTGTTTTTCAAATCCTCCAGAGCTATACTGATTTCCTCAAGGTTCTTGGCCTTCTCATCAATAGGCTCCAACTGAGCTATCTGTTCCTTCACCTTCTCTATCGTGGTCTTCGCTTCCATCAAGGTGGCGAAGCTTTCACTCAACCGGATGTATTCACTTTCCGCATCCCGCTGCTCAAGCATATTATTGCGGATGAACTCGTCCAAGTCATTGAGTACTTTCACCCCAACAATCTGGTTGAAGAGCGTTAGCGCCTTGTCCGAACGAAGCCCGAAGGAATTGATTATTCTGTCCTTATAGTCTTTAATGGTATCGTAGAATTCAATCTGCTTCTTAGGCACATTGGCATTATATCGTTTCTCCAGCGTTTTCTTCCAGTCTCCCTTGCTCCCGTTGAAATCAGAAAAATCGCCTTTGATACTCAGTGTTTTTGAGGAAACGCCGTATGAGCATTTCAACTCACCGTTCACGAACCAGCGCACTTGAAACAGCGTAACCACCTGTTCGTGATTGTTGGCAAATGAGGCCAATATCACAGAGTACGTTCTCTTGTCTCGAAGCTGCTGTGTTTTGGTGGCCGATTCGCCCTCTGCCTGGATGTTGCCATAGTTGCCGAGCACGTAAGTTTCTTCAGTCCGGTCTCCCTTACGTTCGTTTCCTGAGGACTGATTGTAGAACCTATCCTTCTTGGCAGGAACGAGTAGCGTCAGCAGCGCATCAATCAACGTACTTTTACCGGAAGCGTTGGCTCCGGTCAGAAGAGAATTGTTTCCCTCTGGGGCTATTCTGTATATTCTCTTGTTGAATGTGCCCCAGTTATAAACTTCCATATAATTCAACCGATAACCGGCCGTTCCGGCATTGGTCGTAAACAAATCATACTGTTCCGGCATACTCTTCCAGTTTTTTCTTAAATGCATCCAAATCTTCCAGCATCACCTTCTCCTTGATGATGCGATGAATCTTGTATCGTACCTCATCCCCATTTCGCTTTACCTCTTTCAGAAATCCCAAATCGACAACTCGCTGAATATAGGTGTCCAACTCTTTCTCCAACTTCACCCGATTGAAGTCTTGCGGCAGGAATAGCCTAACTTCATCTTTTATCTCATTACTCGTAATGATTCTGTCTGTAGATTGTGTCTCGATAGGATTGTTGTCGTAATCTTCCAATAACTGTCGTAGCACAATCACAACTATGGAAACTTCGAAGCCCAGCTGGCGCCTTGAGACCAGATTCAATGTGGTGTCATCATCAAACACGATCTGCTTGACAAAGGCAAAGCCTTCATCCTTCTTCAAAATCAGCTCGAGTCCTATAACCGCCAGATAGTCTTGTATCTCCACCTGATAGTTGATGATATCCTCCCACACAGGAGACCCTTTTTCTACGGTCTTTTTCAGCAGGAGGATGATTGCTTTAGAATATGGTTTTTGCTCGCTCATATAGATATGATGATTTCCGGAATACGGATTCGTTTATTATTCTCATAGTCAAACACAATGGCCTGACGCTTCTCTTCGTCAACAGACTTATGGGGAAACTGCCCCAATGCACCAAAATAAGCGAACAGTTCAGGAAGGCCCTGCTTCAAGGGAAATTGCTCCACGACATCTTGTAGTGTCACTTGGCTCTTATCCTTCATCGCCTCACGAATGTTTCGCACCAGCACTTTGCGATCTACATAGACATTGCAGAATACTTTGCCCAGTTCGCCCAGTTCTTCTATTGAAAGCGTGTCGGTCTCCGGCATGGTGTTATACTCAGTATTCTCACCCTGCTCAAATGTTATTTTCCTGTCAAACGGAATGTTAATCTCCATCCCATCATCAACAGACAGCGATATATCAGGCTTCTGGCCTTTTTTTGATATTTCAATCAGCGCGTTCTTGATTTCCTGAACCACCCGTTTACAAACATCTGCGCGCGACATCTCATTTTCCCGAATGATGCGGCTCAGTTTATCAGCCATCTTGTCGTTGGTCTGATAAACTTTGCGTCCCGATTCGTACAGGTATTCCACCATGTTCTGTAAGAACATATCCCCACCATCGATATTCTTTTCCTTCAACGTCCTAAACAACTCTGCAATCAACGTGTCCAGTTCCGACTGCATTTCACGCGCAAGCAGGAACTCCCAGAACGCATAAAAACTCTTGCCTTGCGAACTGGACTTCAATTCGTCTAGCGCATCAAAAGTGTATTGCAAAATGCCACCTTTCTGTAAGGTCGGGTCTATCTGTTTCTGATAGATTTCCTTGATGATGTTCTTGAAATTGTCGTCCACATCCTTGAAGTCCGTCAATAACTCCTTGGCCAATTTGTTGATTTGCAGGAACCTCGGGACAATCTCATATTCCTCATACACCTTCACGTCCTCGCCCATCTGTAGCTGCTGAATCTGATGCTCAATTTCCATCTTCTTGTCTTCCAGCAACTGCAAACGCTTCTCCCTGTCCTCGTTGGTATATTCTACCAACTCTCTCAGCTGACTGATTATCGACTTGAACTTTGATTCTGTGCCGATGTACTCTTCTTGCTTCAACCCCGCCAGCCAGTCTATCACCTTGCTTGAGTGCGATGATAACTCATAATAGATTTCCCCGTCTTCATTTCTGTAGTTGGCCAGAAAACCGCTATCCGTCCACTTTCTGATATATTTGGTCGCCTTTTCTTCATATGTATCTGTATAGAGGATATCGCTCTCATCATCCTCATCGAACCCATGACTGTTCAGGTATTCCGCCAACAGACTGTGTATATTCTCGTGAGAAACAGCCGCCACATCACCATAGACTCTCGTCAAGAAGTCAATGATGATGCCGCTGCTCCTAGCCTTCAGTAGCGCCACGCTCGGAGAAGTTTTTAGAATATCTAATATATTATTCTGATTTACCATGTCAGCAATAGTCGTTTTCCTTTACTTCCCTTAATAACCAATATCTCAGGTGTCACACCATGCGACCGTGGAAAAAATTGAAAGTTTATCATATTACTATGTATTTCATTTATTTCTGCTTATAACACTAACTTTGCAAAGAATCGTACTCGCGTGATTCTTTTCATAGGTAGCATGAACACTCGTTTCGAACTCATTAGCCCAAACCACTCGGAATCCCGTCTGTTCAAATCCGAGGTAAAGACCTCCACATCCAGCAAAGAATGATACTACATTCATCGTGATTATATCTTTTATATTCTATCTGCTATAAATAACTATTGACGATTCTTGCAATGGTTATAACCATTCATCCTCTATTCAATATTGTCCGCCTTGCTCATCAACCGTTTCGCCTCCCGTAACTCCTTTTGCAAAAGGCGCACACGCTCGGCCAATTGCTCTTGGCTTGGGAGGGCATCTTTAATTCTGATGTTGTTGTATGTTGCAACACCCATCGGAGTGCTGAGGCCTTTGAACGACCATTGAACGTCAATCTTATCCATGTCGGAGCAAACAAGTAAGCCTATTGTCGGGTTATCGTCATCTGTCTTCAACAATTCATCTACGGCATTCACGTAATAGTTCAACTTGCCAACAAACTCTGGCTCAAACGGCTTGGCCTTCAGTTCACATACAATGTAGCAGCGCAGACGTATGTGATAAAACAACAAATCTATCTTGCGTGAACGACCTCCAACAACAAGTTCCTTCTGCCTACCAAGGAAGGCAAACCCCGTTCCCAACTCCAGCAAAAGGTCAGTCACATTCTTTGTAAGCGCCTCCTCCAGTTCAGCCTCGTTATAAATCTCATGCTCAACCGTGGCAAAGCCGAAATCATAGTTTTCTTTCAGAACTTCCTGAACGAGCTTGCTTTGCAATGCCGGCAGATGGTCGGTAAAGTTGTTGACTATCTTGCCTTGATGCTCATAGAGGTTTGCCTTGATGCAGTTAGCAAGAGAATTACGACTTAATCCTTGCTCAATGGTTTTACCGACATAGAATAATGCTTCATCTATGGATTTGCATTTCGTTATGATATCAACATGATGCCCCCAAGGTACCAACGCAAATAGCAATGGAAATTCTCCATCAACCTGTTGGAGTTTCTCAGAACTAAATTCAGCACCAGCTTGGTGCAGTTTTGTTATATATTGATTTTCAACCTTTTGTAATTCTCCAACAGCTCGTTGGAGTTTTCCTTCTGAATCATCATCGGTATAGAACAGATACCACTTTTTCATGTACCATAGATTGGATGTAGAGAATCCATCCGCATCAGGAAACTCTCGCTTCAAATCTAAGCTTACTTGTTCTACAACTCCTGCTCCCCAGCGTTCTTCGGCTTTCTTCTGTACCAAGTCACGGCCAAGTTGCCAGTTGAACAGAAGTTTCTCCGCATTCACCTTGATAGCAGCTTTTACCTGTGCAGAACGATAGCGACTCTTAATGTCCGCTATCCAATCCGCATAGTCATTGTCAATGTGAATGTCGTGCGACTTCACGATATATGGTTCTGCCTGTGGCTGTATATCTTTATCTTGCATCTTCTGTCATTATCATTTGGCTTGTTTTCCTTGATTGAATTCATTCTGTCTTACCAACTCATGCACAGGCACTTCAAGCGCATTTGCTATTGCTATGAGGGCTTCAAGGCTGGGTAGGGTGGTATTGGTAACCTACTTGGAAATAGTGGCATTCTCCTTACTGAGTTTGTCGGACAGCCACTTGTTGCTCAAGTCACATTCTGCGAGAAAGACTCTTATTCAATTTAACTTTGCTATGATAGATTTTCTCTTGTTTGAGGGCAAAATTACTAAAAAATATCGAAATAAATGCTGATATACTCAAATAACAAGAATAAACAAAAAATGATAAATTAAACAATGAATTGGTGCATACATTGCAAACTGTGTGCATTAACGTTATAAATGATATGTGGCATTTTACTAATTATAAGCGAGATTGGTAAGCCTGTATCTCGAACCCAAAGCCTGATTTTCGCACATTGAGGGGACAATGTTGTCATCGCCAACCTTGTTCAGACTCAGTTGAGACTTTCCCCGAATCGTTCTCGAACCTTCCGGCTTGCTTCGACGTACCTTGAATCTATCTTCCTTCTACCTTGCCGCTATTTTGTATTTACCAAAAGGCAAAAAAGTTCACTTTTTCTACAATTATGGATTTTATTTACTGCTTCATCTTTGTCAATTTGTTTTTTTGCCAATATAGAAACGATTAGTATCTACTTTATTCAATTTCAATTGAATAAGGCGATTGATAATCTGCTCATATATACCAGTCGGGATATTTTGACTTTGCATAAATAACTACTTTATAGACGTTATCTTCCTATTATTTGTTAGTTGTCGACAATTTCCCAATGACCAGTCTTTCTGCTGCCCACAAATTTAATGAGATTCATTTCTCTCAATACATCTAAATCACGCCTAATAGTTTTTTCTGAAACTTGAAACAATGTTGTTAGATTAGGGACATTTATCTGGTCATTTATTTGGACATTACCCGTGCTACGTTTAATTACTTTGTAAATATTTCGTTGTCTATCAGTAAGTTTTGAAATATTTACTTGGGCATTTACCGTATCATCTATCTTGGACGGTACTTGGACGGTACTTGAACGGTCAAACTCTTTTTCGGATGTCCACTCTGCCATCAATGTTGCTTTCAAGATGAATGCATCAACATGAAACGATGGGATAGTACAACCTTTAGTTTCCAACTCGCTACAGATACGGTCAATACCCTCGCCAAACTCCTTGACATACTTCCTTCTACCTTGCCGCTATTTTGTATTCACCAAAAGGCAAAAAAGTCCTCACTTTTTCTACAATTATGGATTTTGAATTATTGTCAACTGTGAATTATGAATTGTAATTCTTCGTCGAACCTTCCCCCTTGCTACCTTCTTGCTACCCCCTTGCTACCCCCTTGCTACCCCCTTACTACCCCCTTACTACCTTCTTGCTATCCCCTTACTACCCCCTTACTACCTTCTTGCTATCCCCTTACTATCCCCTTACTACCTTCTTGCTATCCCCTTACTATCCCCTTACTATCGGCTTACTTCAATTCTTATTTTCTACTTTCACAGAACTTCCACAACATATAGCCAACATATAGCTAACATATAGCCAACATATAGCTAACATATACTCTACATATAGCTTGCATATACCCTGCATACAGCTTACATATACCTTGCATATACCCTGCATATACCTTGCCGCTATTTTGTATTTACCCAAAGACAAAAAAGTTCACTTTTTCTACAATTATGAATTGTCAATTTTGAATTTTGAATTGTAATATTTGTGTGCCTTATCGTTCCAAATCCATACATCGTAAGTCAGATTGCCGTATCCGTTAGCCGTACCTCTGCACACCTGAAGGTCGGGGATGCCGTCGAAGTTCCAGTCTTCCTCTTCGATTGTGCCAATGTTTTCTTTAGACCAAGACATCGTGTCGAGTGGTTGCGCCTGACTGTAAAAAATCTGGGTCTTGTTTTTACTGTCGGTAAGGTATATCACTATCGTGTCCTAACGAACATTGCCATCTTCTGTTGTTGTCCGCACTTCTGTTCTGAATGTATAGTCGGAGCGTTTGGGAATGTAACCGCATGATGCTGTGATATAGTTATACACAATCACGGTTAAGGCTAAAAGCAAGAAACTTCTTTTCTTCATTTAAACGTTATTTTAAGGTTTTGCTTCCAAGTTTAGAAAAAGCGGTTGTAAAGTTACGAAAAATCCGTTTCGACTGTATCTTTTTTAGATAAGAAATGTCTGAATACCCATCGGAAAGACAAGGTTTTCGACCCTTTTCTTGCATATTTCAAGAAAAATTGCGAATATTGCAGTTTATTCGGCGACTGATGGCTTGATTTATCGCTTTTTTTTGAGGCTAAAATATTAAGCATCAGTCCGATAAGTATGTATAATAATTTTAATATCTCTGTAAAACGGGTAGAAAATGGATAGTTTAATAAACCAACTGAAATTGCAGATAATTGACGTGTTGAATCTTGGCGAGATGAGTGTAGAAGAATTTGATACCGACGCACCTTTGTTTGGCGAAGGCCTTGGACTCGATTCTATCGATGCGCTCGAACTCATCGTTCTTCTTGAGAAGGAGTATGGCATTAAGCTGGCAAGTCCTGCCGAGGGCAAGGAAATCTTCAAGAGCGTGAGAACAATTGCCGAGTACGTCAGCAAAAATCGCAAAAAATAACACCGCTTTCAGGGGATGAATATTTCTGTAACTGGTTTTGGAATTGTATGCGCCATCGGAAACGATGCCCATGCCGTGTGCCGCTCGCTGATGGACGGTAAGTCGGGCGTTGCCCCTCTGCACTATCTTCGGTCGGCTCACAAAGAACTGCCGGTTGGCGAGGTTAAACTTTCCGACAGCCAGATGAAAGAAATGCTCGGCATTGACCAAGACAAGGTCGTGAGCCGAACAACGCTTATGGGAGCAGTGGCTGTGCGTCAGGCTGTGGCAGATGCCAACGTCTGTTTCGCCGGAAAGCGGGTAAGGCTCGTTACGGGTACAACCGTTGGAGGCATGGACGCAACTGAACGCTACTATGCCAGCATGAAGGAGAGCGACGAGTATCTCTATCTGGCAGCAAAGCACGACTGCGGAAGCTGTACCGACGACATCATCGGCTACGCTCATCTTGACGGGGCCGAGGGATATACCGTCTCAACCGCTTGCTCATCGTCGGTAAACGCCATAATCGTTGGTGCTGAGATGCTTCGCAACAACGAGGCTGATATCGTCATCGCCGGCGGAACGGAGGCTCTTTCGGCTTTCCACCTAAACGGATTCAAGTCGCTGATGATTCTTGACGAGAAGCAATGCCGTCCGTTCGACGAAACGCGCGCCGGACTCAACCTTGGCGAGGGTGCGGCATTCATCGTGATGCAGAGAGATGCGCCCGATGCCGTGGCTTACATTGCCGGATACGGAAACAGATGCGACGCCTTTCATCAGACAGCCTCGTCGGAAAACGGCGAAGGCGCGTTCTTGGCGGTTTCTGATGCCCTTTCTATGGCATCGCTCAAACCGTCGGACATCGACTACATAAACGCCCACGGAACGGGCACACCTAACAACGACAACAGCGAGAGCACGGCTCTTAAACGCATATTTGGCGACAAGATGCCGCCAATATCAAGCACCAAGTCGTTCACCGGACACACAACGTCAGCCTCGGGCGCGATAGAAACGGTTATCTGCCTTCTGTCTATGACTCACGGATTCATTCCGGCAAACCTCGGCTGGAAGAATCAGATGCCGGGCGGAATCATTCCGTCGGCAGGCGAGAGCGGCGTAACGCTCAACAAGGTGCTGTGCAACTCGTTCGGCTTTGGCGGAAACGACTCGTCGCTCATCTTGAGCAGCAGTCCTGTCGATGTAGAGCCGAATTCTGTAAAGCCAGAGGCTGAAATAATTGCCGAAGACGCGGTTACCGATGCCGCCGAACTTGCCGATTTGCGCCAGTTCGTGTCGCCAATGGAATCGCGCCGCATGGGCAGACTGATGAAGGCTGCCACGCTCACGTCGCTCCGTGCCTTGCAGAAGGGCGGAGTGGAGTGTCCCGATGCCATCATCACAGCCACCGCCTACGGAATGTTGGAGGACAGCGAGATGTTTCTCGAAGACATGGTTAATAACGGCGAGGAACTTCTAAAGCCGACGCTCTTCATGCAGAGCACGCACAACACCATGGGCGCAGCAATAGCCATTCGCATAAAGTGTCACGGATACAACATAACATATTCGCACGGAAGCCGCTCGTACGAGATGGCAATGCAGGATGCCAAGCGACTCATCGCCTTGGGCAAGGCTCGCACGGTGCTCGTAGGAATGCACGATGAGTCTACGCCTACGTTCAACGGCTTCTGCCGCCGGTTGGGACAGCCTGAACTGGTTGACCTTTACTCGCGAAGCGTTCTGCTGCGTGCAAAAGACTAAGGATGCTAAATTCGTTGATTGTCAAAGCAATAGTGCAATGCGTGCTGCTCGTCAGCGGTCAGGTGTTCCTGAAGATAGCCTTGCAGCGCATGGAGCCCTTCGGCTGGAATATGACGTTCTTCAGGTCGGTGCTCCTGAACTGGCAGTTTGCCCTCTGCGGAGCGTGCTATGCTGCCGGAAGTCTGCTGTGGCTTCACATCGTAAAGCACTATCCGTTCAGCATGGCGTATCCGATGATTTCGCTCAGCTACGTTCTGGGCATGGTGGTAGCCATTATCTTCTTTCACGAAACTGTCGACTGGGTTAAGTGGATGGGCGTGGCGTTCATTGTGCTTGGATGTTTTTTAATAGCAAAGTAAGATTTGATAATGAGAAAGATATTGTATTTTCTGCTGATTGCCTTTCTGCCTGCCGCCGCGATGGCGCAGACCAAGAACGAGCAGCAGATAATTCAGACGATAAACAAGGCGAGTGCCGGACTAAAGTCGATAGAGTGCGACTTTGTGCAGACAAAGCACCTTAAAATGCTCAACGACAAGATGGTGGCAAACGGAAAGATGTACTACAAACAGCCCGACAAACTGCATTGGGAGTACACATCGCCATACAAGTACACCTTCATCTTGAACGACAACAAGGTGGTTCTGAAGAAGAACGGTCGCAACGATGTCATCGACATAAACCAGAACAAGATGTTCAGGGAGATCGCCCGACTGATAATGAACACCGTTATGGGCAAGAGCCTCGGCGACGGCAAGACGTTCAAGGCATCGGTAAAGGAAACGCCTTCGGAATGGACGGTTACGCTCGTTCCGCAGAAGAAGGAGATGAAGCAGATGTGGACGACGATAATCCTTACTTTCAGCCGCAGCCAGCAGATGATTAGCAAGGTGCGCATGTGCGAGAAGAACGGCGACTACACGCTCATCGAGATGAAGAACGTGAAACAGAACAAACCTGTATCAGACGCGCATTTCAATGTGCGGTAAGGGCTTATGAGGCATCTGGTAAAAAGACTGTCGGTTCTTTTGGCCGCTTTCTGCATCTCCGTCGGACTGATGGCACAGAACGCGCGGCATTTTCCGCAGGCAGACGGCGAGCGGGCGCGATACAACGTCCAAATCGACTTCAGAAAAGTCTATATCAGCGGAATATGTATGATGCTTAACGATGGCGGAGCGGTTAACTGCTGCGTTTTCAACGAGTTTGGCGTGCCGGCGATATCGTACACCTACAACATCGCCACCGGCAAGGTGAAAATCGTCAGCATCATCGGGAAGATGAACCGCTGGTACATAAAAAAGATGATAAGGCGCGATTTGGCGCAACTTATGTCCGTCTTGCAGAAAGACGGCGACGGAGAATATACAAACAGCCGCGTTGGCGTGAAGTATAGCTTTACAATTTTAAACGACACGGATAATGGAACTTCTGAATAACTTCTTTACGATAAAAAGCGTTGAGACGGCTGGCGAAAGCGCAAACTACACCGTTTCGCTTAATGCCGGACACGCAATTTACAAGGCTCACTTTCCCGAAATGCCAGTTACGCCGGGAGTGTGCATAATACAGATGGCAGTAGAATTGCTGTCGCATCAATTAGAAAAGAAACTGAACATACAGACAATAAAGAACGTCAAGTTCCTCAGCGTTATATCGCCTGACGAGACTCCAGAGGTGAGTTATTCAATTCAGGGCGTGAAAGAGGCTGACGGCATGGTTGAGGCAAAGGTTACGGTTGCCTCGGGTGAGAAAACATTTGCAAAAATATCGCTTATATGCAAGACGGCGTGAACAGTTCGCAACTGAAGGAACAACGGCAGACTCTGCGCGACAGAGGCATCTGCGTGGTTATTCCGACGTACAACAACGGCTCTACGGTAGAGGGTATCGTGGAGCGCGCCTTGTTGCAATGTGCCGATGTCATTGTGGTTGATGACGGCTGTACCGACAATACCGCCAATGCCCTTCAGCAACTTTCAGACATATACGAGAGTCTTCATGTCGTTACGCTTAGAAGAAACAAAGGCAAGGGCGCGGCTTTGAAAGCCGGTTTCAGAAAGGCAAAGGAACTGGGATTTGCCTACGCCATTACGCTCGATTCCGACGGACAGCATTTTCCCGAGGATATTCCGCTGATGCTGAAGGCGAATCAGCAGAATCCCGGCGCGCTTATTGTTGGCGAACGCCAGAATCTGGAGAAGATGGAACGCAGCGGCGGCAGTAAGTTTGCCAACAAGTTCAGCAACTTCTGGTTCTGGGTTCAGACAGGATATAACCTGAAGGACACGCAGACGGGATACCGCCTCTATCCGCTGAAGAAACTGCACGGACTGTGGCTCCTAACATCGCGCTACGAGGCAGAACTCGAACTGATGGTCTTTGCCGCTTGGCACGGCGTAAGGCTTGTGAGCACGCCTGTAAATGTGTTCTATCCGCCGCGTGAGGAGAGGGTATCGCACTTCCGTCCAGGAATTGATTTTACGCGCATCTTCATACTGAACACGATTCTGTGCGGACTTGCCGTGGTTTACGGACTTCCGTTGCGCGTTATGCGGTTTGTTCTGATGATTTTGCGGACGGTCTACTCGCTGCTTTTCTTCTCGTTCTTCAGTCTTGCTGTCGTAACTCCATTCACGATGCTTTATCTGAAAATCGGCAAGGAGACCGATGAGAAGAAACTACGTCTGCACAAACTTCTTAACTTCATGCTTAGGTTCATCGTCTTCTACCACAAGATTCCGGGCGTGAAGATTTCTATCGGCAACAACAGCGGCGAGACGTTCGAGAAGCCGGCGGTTGTGATTTGCAACCATCAGTCGCACCTCGACCTCATGATGCTGCTTGCCGTAACTCCGAAGATGATTGTGCTTACAAAGGACTGGGTATGGAACAATCCGTTCTATGGCTACATAATCCACAAGGCCGAGTTCTATCCTGTTTCGGCAGGGCTCGACAATATAATGGGTAATCTCAAATCGTTGGTAGACAGAGGCTACAGCATCGCCGTCTATCCCGAAGGCACTCGCTCGCCCGACTGTCGTATAGGCCGCTTTCATCAGGGAGCGTTCTACTTGGCTAAGTCGCTCGGCGTAGACGTTGTTCCGCTGGTGCTCTACGGCGCAGGAAAGGTTCTTCCGAAGAAGGGACGCCATCTGAACAAGGGCATCATAAGGCTTGAGATTGACAAACGCCGCTCGATTGACGAACTGAACGGCATGGGAACGCTGAAGGAAACGGCTTCGGCTTTCAGAAAATATTACAAAGACAGATACACCGAAATGTGTAACAAGATAGAGCAAAATGTTTGATAGGAAAAGAGTTGTAATTATTGGCAGCGGACTTGGCGGACTCTCGTGCGGCACGATTTTGCAGAAGAACGGCTTCGACGTGACTGTGGTTGAACAGGGCACTCAGCCGGGCGGATGCCTCCAATGCTTTGAGCGCAAGGGAGCAAAGTTCGAGACGGGCATGCACTTCATCGGCTCGGCTCTGCCGGGGCAGACAATGCACTCTTTGATGAACTATCTTGGATTGCTCGATGATGTAAAACTTTCGCAACTCGATGAAAATGGCTACGACATCGTGTCGCTCGCCGGGCAGAATTTCAGTTTTGCCAACGGCAGAGAGCCTTTTATCGAGACAATGGCATCGTACTTCCCTAAGGAGAAGGATAACATCAGAAAATATTACGATATTGTAAAACTGATTGCCAGTTCGTCGGCGCTGCACTCGCTCACGTCGAGCCATCGCGACGATGCCATTCATGCTGAATATCAACTTAAAAGCATAAACAACGAACTCGACCAAATCTTTGGCGACGAGATGCTGAAGAATGTCATCGTCGGAGCGTTGCCGCTATATTCGGCTCAACTCGACAAAACGCCGTTTGCACAACACGCGCATATTGCTGATTTCTACAATCAGAGCGCGTTCCGCATTGTTGGCGGAAGCGACCATATAGCCCGCTCGCTCGTGGCAAACATCGGGCGCATGGGCGGACAGGTGATTACGCGTTGCAAAGTTCACCGCATCGTCTGCGATGAGCGTCAGGCTGTTGGAGTGGATACTGACAAGGGCTTCATCAATGCCGATATCGTTGTTAGCACTATTCACCCTATGCGTACGCTCGAGCTTCTTGCCGGCACAAACATACTTCGTCCGGCATTCTGCAAGCGCATAAACAGCATGCCGCAGACAAACGGCGGATTCTCGGTATATCTCAAGTTCAAGAAGAACACCGTTCCGTACATGAACTCGAATTTCTACGCATATCGTGGCAACACTCCGTGGAACTGCGAGCAATATACCGACGAGCAATGGCCAAAGGGCTTCCTCTACATGCACATGTGCCACAAGGAAAATCCTGTTTGGGCTGAGAGCGGAATCATAATCTCGTACATGAACTACGACGAGGTTGCCAAGTGGCATGGCACGAAAATAGGTCGCCGCGGCGATGATTACGAGCGTTTCAAGAAAGAGCGTGCCGAGAGGCTGATAAACGATATTGAACGCCATTTTCCTGGCTTTAAGGACTCGGTTGATAGTTTCTACACATCAACGCCGCTGACGTATGTCGATTATACAGGCACCGAACAGGGCTCGATGTACGGCATAGCCAAGGACATTTCGTTGGGCGTTGCCGGCAGGGTGCCTTACAGGACCAGAATCCCTAACTTGCTTCTGGCAGGACAGAACGTAAATTCTCACGGAATGTTGGGCGTTCTTGTCGGAACGATTATCGCATGTTCCGAACTCATTCCGGCTCAGACTATTTACGGTCAGATTCAGCAATCAAAATGCAGGTAGAGATGGGCAAGAAGGTAGTCATAATAGGCGCAGGACTGGGAGGATTGTTTACCGGAGCAATCCTTGCCAAGGAGGGACTTGAAGTAACCGTCGTCGAGAAGAACCAGACTGTCGGCGGCGGCTTGCAGAGTTTCGTGCGCTTTGGCGAGGTGTTCGACACCGGAATGCACGTCATTGCCGGAATGGGGAACGACGGAAGCATCAGGAAAATTTGCCGCTATCTGGGCATTGCCGACAGCATCAGAATAAAGAATGTTGACCGCAACTGCATTGACCGACTCTATTTTTCGGAAGACAAGAAATATTACGATATAGCCTGCGGACGCGAGGAATATGTCGATACGCTGTCGCGATATTTTCCGCATCAGCGCGACAATCTGAAACGGTATGTCGATGCCATGTTCCGCATAACCGACGAACTCGATTTGTTCAGACTCAGGCGAAGGACGCTGCAAATGAAAATGCACTCCGAGGAGTTCATGCTTTCGGCATCCGAGTTCATTGCCAAGTACATCAGCGACGAGAAACTGCGAAGCGTGGTGGCTTACATGAATCCGATGTATTCGGGCAGGTACGACAGCACTCCGGCATTCGTACACGCCATAATATCGGTGCTCTACATAAAAGGTCCGAGCAGGTTCGAGGGGGGCTCGCATCATTTTGCCGATGCTCTCGCCAAGGTCATTACCGATAATGGCGGAACAATCGTCACTTCCGACGGCGTAAAGACGATTCTCACCGCCGGTGGAATGGTTTCGAAGATTCGTACGCAGAAGGGACTCGAACTTGAGGCAGACTATTACATCTCCGACATTCATCCGTGCGCGCTGATAAAATTGCTCGACGATGAGAAGGCTCTTCCGAAGGCATACCGAACGCGTCTCGAAAGCATCCCGAACTCGTATTCGGCTTTCACGCTCAACATAAAGCTTAAGCCCGGCACGTTCCGCTACTTCAACCACACGGCTTACTACATGAGCAAGTATGCCGAAATATGGAACTTCGGCAACGACGACAACGGCTGGCCTCGCGGATTCCTCTTCATGACTCCTCCAAACCAGAATCAGGGCGAGTTTGCAACGAAGGTAATCATCACCGCCCCGATGCCGTGGCATTATGTAAGCCGATGGGAGAACACTAAGGTTGGCAATCGCGGCGCGGATTACGAAGCTTGGAAAGAGGAGTGCAAGGAAAAACTCATCTGCCAGATTGAGGAAATTTTTCCCGATTTCAGAAATTATATCGACAAGATAAATACCGCCTCGCCGCTCACCATTCGCGACTATTTCGGCGCAAAGGAAGGCGGAATGTGCGGATTCTCAAAGGATTGCCGAAATATAGTGCTTTCGCAGGTCCCGGTTGTGACTAAGATAAAGAACCTTCTGCTCACGGGGCAGAACTGCAACTTGCACGGCTTCTGCGGAGTTCCGCTTACGGCGATAACTACGAGCGAGGTTATCCTCGGACTGAATCACGTTATTGACAAGATAAATATGATGGATTTTGACGACATACGCCCTTATTCTGAGGACGAGATTCCGGCGGCGATGCAGCGTATTGCGCAGAGCGAATCGTTCGGAATGCTCGCCGGCTTCGTCTTTCCCGACAGAGATGTCGAGGAGGTGCGTGCCGAGGTTGCCGGCTACAAAACCGTACGCGACTTTCAGCTTGGCGTTATGTATTGGGCAAACAAGCAGATTCTGAAGCGCAGCACAACCGATTTCTCGTTCGGAGGAATAGAAAATATAAGCAAGGACAAGAATTATCTCTATATCTCCAACCATCGCGACATAATGCTCGACGCGTCGCTCCTTCAGAATGTGCTGACGGACAATGGCTTGGATACTTGCGAGATAACCTTCGGCGCAAATCTGATGCAAGGACAACTGGTCATCGACATAGGCAAATCGAACAAGATGTTCCGCGTTGAAAGACCGAGCACAAACATCAAGGAGTTTTACAAGTCGTCGGCGCATCTGTCCGACTATATCCGCACGGTTCTCACGGCAAAGAAGCAGTCTGTATGGATTGCGCAGCGCAACGGTCGTACAAAGGACGGCATAGACCGCACCGACCAAGGCATCATCAAGATGTTTGGCATGAGCGGCCGAGGAACGAATCCTGCCGAGTCGCTCGCCGAACTGAACATCGCGCCGATTGCCATCTCGTACGAGTGGGAGACGTGCGACTATCTGAAGGCTCTCGAACTCTATCTCCGCCAGAAAGGTCCTTACACCAAGAAGCCGGGCGAGGATTTGAACAGCATCATCACGGGCATCGTACAGCCAAAGGGACGCGTGCACATAGAGTTCTGCAAGCCCCTCACGGCCGACGAACTTAATGCCGTGGCATCATCGTGCGCCCCGAAGGAGTTCAACAAGCGCGTGGCTGAGCTGATAGACAGTCGTATTTGTGCGGCTTATCATCTTTCAGAAAACAACTTTATTGCCCACGATATGCTTAATTCTGCCGACGAATATGCCGATAAGTACGACGCGGCTCAGAAAGAGGCCTTCGTGCGCCATCTCGAAGGCTTGTCGCAGTATGCCGATGGCAACGACATTGCCGAGATGCGCCGCATCTTCCTCGGCATCTATGCAAACCCGGTTGACAGCAAGAATTTGTATCGAAAATGATTTTACGGATATACGATTATTTCAGCAAGCACAAGCCGATGCTCTTTGCATCGCTGGCACTCATTACGATAGTGCTTGTAGCCTCTGTCGTCCGCCTTTCGTACAAGGAAGATATAAGCGATTTTCTTCCCGTTGGAACGTCGGACAGAGAGTCGCTTGCCGTGTATCAGAACATATCTGGCGCAAACCGCCTGTTCGTCGTCTTCCGCAATACGGCGGATGCCGACAGCACAATCAGTCAGATTGACTACTTTGAGGAGCGCGTAAGAGAGCGCGACACTCTTGGCTGGTGCTCTGACCTGACAACGAAATTCGACCTCGACAAACTGTCCGAAACATCTGAATTTGTCTACGGCAACATTCCGTATTTTCTTACGGATGCCGATTACAGCCGCATGGACAGCCTTCTGGCACAGCCCGATTTTGTGCGCCAGAGGATGGCTGCCGACCGCGAGATGCTCTTGTTCCCGACGGGCGATTTGCTGTCTGAAAACATGTCAAAAGACCCCCTTGGACTTTTCGCGCCGGTGGTTTCGAGTCTTCACGGTGCATCGGGCAACATGAAGTTCGAGATGCACGATGGCTACATCTTTACGCCCGACATGAGCCGTGCCATTGTTATGCTCACATCGCCTTTCGGCAACAGCGAGACCGATATGAACGCGCGTCTTACCGAACTTCTGAAGCAGTCGGTAGATGACACCCGGAAGGCTTTCCCCGAGACCGATGCAACCGTTGTTGGCGGTCCCGAGATTGCCGTCGGAAACGCTTCGCAGATAAAAAACGACAGCCTCATTGCCGTGGCTCTTACTTCGGTGCTGATAATGTGGCTGTTGCTCTATTCGTTACGTTCGGTTCGCAACATCGTGCTCATTCTGCTTTCCGTTGGATGGGGCTGGCTTTTCGCCCTTGGCGCGATTGCCTTGCTAAACGATAGCGCATCGATTATTGTTATTGGTATTTCGAGCGTAATTCTCGGAATAGCAGTCAATTATCCGCTGCATCTCATTGTTCATTCTGGGCACGAAAGGAACGTTCGCAGCGCGATGAAAGAGATTTTCGTTCCGCTTGTGATTGGCAATATCACCACCGTCGGAGCGTTCATGGCGCTCGTGCCGTTACAGTCTACCGCCTTGCGCGACCTCGGACTTTTTGCATCATTCCTTCTTGTCGGAACAATCCTTTTTGTGGTGGTGTATCTACCTCACTTCGTGAAAATTAAGGCTGCTGGTAGCGAGACGAAGATGCTCGACCTCCTTGCCCGATTCTGCCCCGAAGAATACAGAGGCATCGTCCGCCTTGTGGTTATTCTTACGCTCGTATTCGGATGGTTCAGTTTTGGTGCTGAGTTCGATTCGAACATGGCGAACATCAACTATATGACCGACGAGCAACGCTCGGAAATGGCTTATTTCCAGCAGATTCTGTCGGGCGATTCAGCTACGAACGTGCAGACGGTCTATGTCGTTTCGTCCGATTCGACCTTCGACGGCGCGCTTGCCGAGAGTCAGAAGAAGCAATCGGCAATCGACAGCCTCGTCTCAGCCGGAACGGTTGCGAGCCATGCCGGAGTGCGCCAGTTCATCGCCTCGGAAAGCGAGCAAAATCGCCGTATAGAACGCTGGAAACGTTTTGTTGGCGAGCATCGCGATGTCTTCGGGCGCGTTCTTTCCGAAGAATCGGCAAAAGCCGGATTCAGCGCAGATGCCTTCAGCGAATTTCAGATGCTTGTTGCCGACACAGCCTCGCTTTCAGCCAAGCCTTTCGAATATTTTGCGCCGCTCACTCAGCAGGTTTTCAGCGGTAATCTGAGTTTCGACAAAGAAACATCGAAGTGTTCCGTTGTCGATATTCTGAAAGTTGATGAAAGTAGGGTGGGCGAGGTCGAGGCTCTCTTCTCGCATAGTTTCGACGTGCAGAGCATGAACAGCGCGATTTCCGACAGCCTTTCCGACAATTTCAACTACATCGGCTGGGCTTGTTCGCTCATCGTATTCTTCTTTCTCTGGTTCTCGTTCGGACGGATAGAACTCGCCATTCTGTCGTTTTTGCCAATGGCGGTCAGTTGGGTTTGGATTCTCGGCATAATGGCCATTTTCGGCATCAAATTCAACATCGTAAACATAATTCTCGCCACATTCATCTTCGGACAAGGCGATGACTACACCATATTCATGACCGAAGGCTGCCAGAGCGAATACGCCTACCGAAAGCCGATTCTGGCATCGTACAAGAGCAGCATTATTCAGTCGGCTCTGATAATGTTTGTGGGCATCGGAACGCTTGTTGTGGCAAAGCATCCGGCACTTTTCTCGCTCGCCATCGTCACCATCATCGGAATGTTCTGTGTGGTTTTCATGGCATATCTTCTGCCGCCATTGCTGTTCGGCATAGTAACCGCGCCAAAGCGTCCTGTTTCGCTTGCCAGCGCGTGCAGCACGCTTCTACTTGGCATTCTTCTTGTTGTCGAAATACCGCTTATTGCCATGCTTCGCCCGATGCGAATGTCGCTCAGAAACAGCGGAATATCGTTGCTTCATCGATTCAATATCAGACTTCTCTTTGGGATGAAAATCAAGCGGATAAAAGCCGCGAATGATGCGTTCAGAAAGTCCTCTGTCGTGGTCTTCAACCATCGTTCAATGCTCGATGCCATGCTCATCGTTGCGCTAAATCGCAACATAATTTTGAAGTCGAAGATGCCTGAATCAATCTGGCAAAAAATCTTCCTTTGGCTGTGCGGATGCTCGTGCGACAACGTTGATGTCTTGCTCGGTGCTGGTTGCTCGGTCGCTCTGCTAACAGACGAAGCCTCGGCTTGCGAGGTTGCAAAGACCCTGAAGGCTGATATTCTGCCAGTTGTGATTCACGGCTCGGACAAGATAATATCAGACGAGAGCCTCGTAATCAACAGCGGAACTGTCACGATTTCGGTCGAGAAGAAGGTCTCGTATTCAGATACTTCGGTTCCCGAAAAGATTTCTGCCCGATACGATGAACTTTGCCGAAATATCGAGAAATCAAATTATTTCGTCGGTCTTGTAAAAGATTTGTACATGTATCGCGGCGTTGATATAATGCGTTCGGTAAATAGGAATCTGAAGCGCAACGGAAACTATTCAGTCATCGTAGATGCTCCTGTTTCTGCCGCAAAGGTGGTGATTAACGGCGTTGGATACGGTGAGGCAGCATTGCTTTTCGCCCTCGTTCATCCTGATGTTCAGGTTGTTGCCGTTGAGGCTGATGCCGACAAACGCACGGTTGCGCAGAACTGCATCGGCGAGGTGGCACCGAATGTAGAAGTTGTGGAATCGTGTTTGGCAGATGATTCTGCCTTGGTTATAAATTTGAAAAAATAACGAATAAAATATATGAAAGAAAAGATTGTTAAATTATTGACTGACGCTTTGCCGATAGTCGATTTGGATTCTGATTTTTTGTTCAGCGAGTTAGATTCGCTCGGCGTTACAACCATTTTGATGGTGCTTTCCGAAGAGTTCGGAATTCATCTCGAATCAACCGATGCAACTCCTAAAAATCTCCGAAACATCGACAGTATCGTCAAGATGGTCGAGGAAAAACTGAAGGAAAAATGATTCGTCTGATTGACCTTATTGCGCAGAACGCGGCACAATATCCCGACAAAACTGCTGCCGTCTACAACGGCGAGCACCTTTCTTATGCCGATTTGCTTGGCAAGATTGATGCCGAGTCGGCGGCGATAATGCGGTCCGACGGTTATGCGAAAGGCTCTGGCATTGTGGTTAAGAACACGCAGAACGCCGATTTCATAGTGCGATATTTTGCCATTCACAAAGCCGGATGCGTTGCTGTGCCTGTTGAGAAAGACATTCCCGAGGCGCGTCTTGAACAGATTACGCGGATTGTAGCCGCCGAGAATTTTTCTGACGAGATTGCCGATGTGCTCTTTACCACAGGTACTACAGGCATGTCTAAGGGCGTAATGATTAGCCATCGCACAATCATAGCCAATGCTGAGAATCTGATTGATGCACAGGGCTTTGCACACGATGTTACGTTCGTTGTCAACGGTCCGCTCAATCACATCGGTAGTCTGTCTAAGATTTATCCAACCTTGCTCGTAGGCGGAACTCTCTATATTATCGACGGAATGAAGGATATGAACGTTTTTTTCAAGGCGTTCGACTATCCGTCGGAAAAGATGGCAACGTTTCTCGTTCCTGCAAGCATCCGAATGTTGGTTCAGTTCTCTTCGCGGCAACTTTCAGCCATTGCGCACAAGATTGATTTTGTCGAGACTGGCGCGGCTCCAATCTCTCAGGCAGATATGGAAAAACTCTGCGCTCTTCTGCCAAATTCGCGCCTTTACAACACATACGCGTCTACCGAGACGGGCATCATCGCAACGCACAACTACAACTCGGATGTGTGCGTGGCTGGCTGCCTCGGAAAAGCGATGAAACATTCAAAATTCTTTATTACCGACGAAGGCTCGGTGGCTTGCTCGGGCGACACGCTTATGAGCGGCTATATTGGCGACAGCGAGATGACGGCGCGCGTGATGCGCAACGGCGTCATCTACACAGCAGACTGCGGACGGATTGACGAGTGCGGCAGGCTGCATCTTACCGGTCGTGCCGATGACATCATAAACGTCGGCGGATTCAAGGTTTCGCCTTCCGAGGTTGAGGACGCGGCTATGGCTTTCGACGGTATTGCCGACTGCATTTGCATCGCGGCGCAGCATCCGGTACTCGGTACGGTCACGAAACTTCTATACGTTGCTCCAGACGGTTGCGAAATAGACCTGAAGGCTCTTGCTTCGTTCCTTAAATCGAAACTCGAAGCCTACAAAGTGCCGATGTTCTACTCTCGCGAAGAGAAGATTCAGCGCACTTATAATGGTAAACTCAACAGAAAATATTATCTGTAGATTTTCTGATATGAAAGAACAATCATTCGGCTTTCTTCAAACCAAGAGAGCCGAATGATTTGTTTTATTTCCATCCTCCAATCCACCTGTTCATATCGGTGTCTTTAAATTCGTCGGCTTTGCGGATGTTGGTGTCGGAGGGTTTGTTGAAGAGGAATTTTTCTACAAAGCGTTTAACGGCATCGTTTTCGGAGTCGCACGCCATACAGTGAGGATGTCCGCCTTCAAACACGTAGCCAAAACGGTCGGAGATTCCAAATTTGTCCCAAACTTTGGAGGCGGCTGCTGTGGAAACGTATCCCGAATAGTCGCAGAGCCACGGATAGTCTGAGTTGCCAAGAACCAAGACAGCGCGGGGTGCAATCATCGAAATAATCTGATGGTGGTCGTAGGGCAGAGTGTTGAGTTTTCCGTTGAATTTGTCCTTAAACGAGGGGGCGAACCAAGAGTAGTTGGTGTTTTCCACACGTTCTACATTAACATTGGTTGTGGCTGTGTGATAGTCGCTTGCACGCCACGAGTTGATGCCGCCGCCGCCCGATTCTTGAATAATGGTGAGGGCGATGCGCTCGTCGAATGCTCCGGCAAACATAGCCATTTTGCCTGCGTATGAGCAACCCGTTACGGCAATATGGTTTACATCGGCGTTGATTTGGTCTTTTACTTGGTAGAGCGCGTCGATTAGGCGGCTGATTCCCCAAGTCCATCCCGAATAGTTTCCACTGGTGTTCTTATAGTTAGGAAATAATTTGTAAAATGCTGCGGCACTGTCTCTTACAGCCTGATGACTGCTTTTGATAATTTGGTCGTGCTTAAACGGAACAAGTATGCAGCCTTTTACAAATTCGGGACGAATGCTGCCTGAGGGCATATTCATTCCGATAATTACGGGGAAAGGTCCGTTGCCTTCGGGAATGATTATTTTTGACGAAAACTCCAAACTTCCGACTTTGGTATCCACCTTTATATTAATGGTGGTTTCGGCGGCGTTGTAGGTGGCGGTAACTTTTTTGAACGAGGGGATAGGTCCTATTTCGTAATCCTGCACCATTCGGGCGGTTTCGTTGCGGTGGCGTTCCCAACCTTTGTAGTCGGCGTTGTAGGTGCCGTCTTGATAGATAAACGGGTCGGGGAGAGCCTCATTGTTGTACGATAGTTGTGCCGGTGCGGTGCTGGGCTTTTTTATTGCCTTGCCGGTATTCTCCTTGCCAAATACCAGCGGCAGAGTGCTTTGCGCCGATGCCAACGATGAGAACAGCAACGCGCCAGTCAATAATACTAAGCTTTTTTCCATACTTGTCATTTTTAGATTTTTATGATTATCAAGTGAAAACTATCTGTTTTCTGTTGTCTGAACTTCTGTTAGGTGTGAAGAAATGAACAGACTTGCCACAAAAATACATTTTTTTACCAAAACTCCATTATTTTGTGTTAAAAAAATGTGAAGTCTATCCTTTTGTTAAGCCGAATATGCCGATAGAATTCTGTTCGCTTGTGCTGAAGGGACTCCACCGAACAAAGGTCGAGCGTGGAAATTTAGGCTTAACTATGAAAATCACGAACGAAACCCGAAGGCATCCCGAAGGATTAGCAGCAAACTTCGTATTCCTTTTTCATTTCGGGAAGAAGATGCTTGAGTTGGTTTATCGACGGAGATAATACCCACTACAGACGCTGAAAGCGTCTCCGCTCAGTAACCGTAGGTTGGAACGACCTGCGGTATAAGACGCCATCAACGGCAAGCACTCTGAAGGAGTGCCCCAAACTGCTATTCAGCTGAGCAAAGGTGCTTGTTGTTATTCTTTTACATCTTCGAAGATGTGAAGCGTATTCCAACAGTCATGAATCATAATTCGACTGCTATTAGGAGAATAATGTAACGGAGAAAGAGGACTTATTTCCAAGCCTTTTTGAGCTTGTTCTGGAGTAAACAATCTGTGTGCTAAAATAACTTTCTTTGTTTTGTAATTATAAACTACAAATCCTGATTTATTACTAACATCACTATTATATGTTCCTATCTTAACAGAAATGTAATCTCCACAAAATTCTGAAATTCTAAAACCGTACTCTTCCCCACCTGAATAGTCATAATTTATTGTACGTTCTTTTTTTTCTGCGACTTCAAGAGTTTTTGCATCTAAAATTATCATATAGGGTTTGTGATTTACACTCGCTGATAGCAAAATCTGGTCGTTTTTACAATTAAGATGCACACCAGAAATCCTGCCCAAATTGCAATGTGGCAAATTTGTATCTTCATCGAAATCAGAAAATGCCTTTACAAGTTCACTTGTCTTCACATCTATGGCAAGTAGAATTTCATGTCTGTCCAGTTCTGATTTTACCCAAAGTTTGCCACCACAAACGCCTTCCATAACGAAACCTAAATTAATCTTGACATTAAAATCTGGCTCGTAGTTATGCTGCCACATAATGCTGCCGTCCCAGTCGTAGCGAATAATCGTATTGTCTCGGTTTGAAAATATCATATCGTTGAACACAAATAGTTCTCTACCATGAACATACTCTTTGAATATAGCCATACCTGTTTCTATATCCACAAGATTATAGCATCCATCATAATCATCTCCCCCAAGCATGAAAACATTCAAATAACGAAGATTCGTGTTATAACTTGAAGGAATCGTATTATTTACCACATTAAGAAGTTTACCTTCTTTTGTATACAACATAGAGTCATACCCCCCCGATCCGTCTCTTACCAGAACAAGTTCTTTGTCACCATAACTCCTAACACAAAGAACCTTATTTAGCGCAATCTCCTTATCGCCAATATGAAGGATGGATTTATCACCTCTATCTGTGGTTGCATAGACACCAAATCGGGCATCAAAATTGTAATATTCAACGTTCTTAACAACTTTCGTTTCTTTCCACATAGTCTTTGTTTTTTTGTCAGAACTCAAGCAGAAGCCTTACGTTTATCTGTCTGCCAGTAAGATAGTTTGGCACGGCATACTGGTTGTTAGTTACATCCGTCAGCCAGAAATATGAGTTTACGTTGTTGATATTCAAGAGGTTGAAGGCATCTATGCCAATCCATGCGTTGCGCATCTTCGATGCTATGCCCGTGCGTATGTCGTGCTCCTCGTTGTTGAGCAGACGGTAGCTCATGCCAATGTCGGCGCGCCTGTAGGCTCGCGTGCGGAAGAACTGCGTCTCGCGTCCGGTGTGTGGCGGACCGAACGGCAGACCGCCGGCATAACTCAGTTTCAGACTCATCTTCCACTTGTCCGTACCCGGAAAATAGTCGGTGAAGTAGAGCGACAGATTCATGCGCTGGTCGGTTGGACGAGGAATCTTCTTGCCGAAAAGCGTCTCTTCGGTCTTCATTATCGACAGCGTGAGCCACGAGTCACTTCCCGGAACAAACTCGCCAAACAGCTTCATGTCGATACCTGTGGCATAGCCTTTGCTCAGATTCTTTCCGTAGTAAGTAATCTTCAGATTATCAACATTGTATGGGTTGAGATTGCTCAGAATCTTGTAATAAATCTCGGTTGTGAACTTGAACGGACGGTTTGCCATTCTGAATTTGTAGTCGCCAGCCAGAACGAAATGAATGCTTCGCTGGCTCTTTATCTCGGAGTTTAGCGTAACCGTGGCGTTGCCGTTGGCTGCCATCGTGGTGTCCTTCAGCTCCTTGTAGAAAGGAGCCTGATAGTACAGTCCGGTGGCAAAACGGAAAGTGAAATTCTCGTTCTTCTTTGGAATGAAACCGACTGATAGTCGCGGACTTACGATACTCTCTCTGTTGAAGTCCCAGTAAGCGTAGCGCAGTCCGTAGTTGATGGTGAACATACCTTTGTCGTTGTTCATTCGCCAAGTGTCCTGTGCATAAAGTTCGTATCTGTTAGAGCTTAGTTCGTTGTTGCTGCTAAGGTTGTAAATCAGTCGCAGCTGGCTGTCGGAGTGTGGCAGAGAATAGCCTGCCGAGTCGCGCATCTCCCATTCCTTCATCTTCTCGTCGACAACCTCGTGTTTAAGTAGCGCGCCCCATCTTATCTCGTGCGCCTTCTTTCTTACCTGACCGTTAAGCGTTACGCTCTTCACGTTTGTTGTCAGATAGTTGCGCGCGTGCTCCTTATATGTTCCAACGCCTATGCTCTCGTCCATACCCTCGTTGTTGAGCCAGTACTCGCCTTGGATGTCGTATGTTTCCTGCTCCTTGCTGTTGTATGCCGCTCCCTGAAGCGAGATGAACGTATGTTCGGTAAACTTGCGCGTGATGCTCGCCGTCATGAAGTAGGTTCTGAACAAGTCCTTCTCCTGACCGTCGAAATAAACCTTGAATTCCTTTATGTCGTCGAGTGTTCCGAAGGTTGTCGTTCTGTCCGACGGCTTGAACTTGTAACTGTTGCGCGAGTAGTTTCCGATGAAGTCGATGGTCCATCGTTTGTTTGGCGACCAACTTGTATAATTCTGATAGTCAACAAAGTTAGGGTTGTATTCGCCCTTTGTGTCGAGTGTTCCCAAGAGATAGCGGTTTGTCTTGTATCGCACGCTCTGCGTCATGCTGAAGTGCTTGTTTCCGAATCCGGCGTAGATGCCTCCGCCCAGCATACTTAGATTTGCGCTTCCCTCGAATTTCTTTACTTTCTTGTAAGTTATATCGAGCACCGACGACATTTTATCGCCATATTTAGCCTCGAATCCGCCCGATGAGAAGCCGATGTCGCTAACCATGTCGGGGTTGATGATGCTCAGACCCTCCTGCTGTCCCGAACTGATGAGCATAGGACGGTACACCTCAATGCCGTTGATGTAGACGCTGTTCTCGTCGAAACTGCCGCCTCGCACGTTGTACTGCGAACTCAGTTCGTTGTTCGATGATACTCCGGCTTGCGTTGCGATGTACGATTCTACGCTTCCGCCCGATGCGTCGGGCATCAGTTTCTGGTCTTTTATGTCGAGTTTCTGGGTCGAGGTGGTTTGTCGGCGCACCTCGCTCACCGTAACGCCCTCAAGCTCAACGTCCGACGGCAGCATCGTAACGTTGAGCGCGATTATTCCCTTTGGTCTGCGCAGCGTTTTCTTCTTGGTGCGGTAGCCAATCATCGAGAAGATAACTGTAACGCTGTCTTGCGTATCGACCGATATGGAGTAATGCCCCCGCAAGTCGGTCGTAGTGCCTACGAGCACGGGCTTTTCAATGCGCACGGTAGCCAGTTCGATAGGGTCGTGATTCTCGTCGGTAACGATTCCTGTTATCTTGGCTTTGTGCTTTGATGTGCCTTGTGCGGCAGCATCGGTAAAATGAGTGAATATTATTGTCAGCAGCAGAATGCTGTATCTTAGTCTGTTTAGCATATACACATAACGCGTAAAACGGCTTTTTATTTTGTATTGAAAATTGACAATTAGTAAGTTGAAAGTTGAAATTTGAAAGTTGAAAAAACTGAATCGATTGATAATTAGGAATTTATAACGAACAATTTCGTCAGAAATTGTTCGTACGTCCAAGGTACGTCCAAGGTACGTCCAAGGTACGTCCAAGGAAAGTAGAGGCAAGGTATTCATTTATAATTCATAATGGAAGAAAAAGTGGGGTGTTTTGTCTTTTTGTATATACAAAATAGTGCCAAGGTATATGCAGGGTATATGTAAGCTATATGTAGGATATATGTAAGCTATATGTTGGCTATATGTAAGCTATATGCAAGGAATAGCCAGATTAGGTGAATGGTAAGTTCTGTGAAAGTAGAAATTTGAATTGAAGCAAGGGGGTAGTAAGGGGATAGTAAGGGGATAGTAAGGGGGTAGCAAGAAGGTAGCAAGGGGATAGCAAGGGGATAGTAAGGGGATAGCAAGACGGTAGCAAGGGGGAAGGTTCGACGAATAATTACAATTCATAATTCAAAATTCACAGTTGACAATGGACAATTCAAAAATCATAATTGTAGAAAAAAAGGAGTATTTTGTCTTTTGGTAAATACAAAATGTTAGGAAGTAACGTTCAAGGTACGATGAAGTAACGTTCAAGGTATACGTAGGGTAGGTGATGGGTATGTTGAAAGGTACGGAGAAGAGTTTATTATAAGGGTAGACTAATGCTTGAGAATCGGAAAAGGATAACTCTTAACAGAAAATTACAATGTAGCAATAGCAATAGACAGTTGACATTTTTGGATTTTGATAAGTATGCTGATGTATAGGGCGTGTCATGTCAAATTCTTAATTCTGTAATCTTATAATGAGGAGTAAAATAGTAAAAACACATAAAACAGCTGAAAACACACAAAAAAAGATGACTTTTAATGGTTCTTTATTTTTTTTTGACTTAAAATTGAATTGTTTTTATTATTTTTGCGTATTACAATGAAAGTATGGGAACGCAAGATTAATGTATCAATGTAATGCTTGCAGAAAATGCAAAAAAACAATAAGTGGTTGTTCGGACAAGTAGATAGGTATTCAGCGATAGTTAGCAAGTGGTGTACAAATCATACAATTTGAGACAAAGTGCTGATTGTGAATGTGCTCGAAGTGGATTTAAATGACCTTGTTGCTTTGATGTATTGCCTGTCATTGAAATGAACAAGAAACATCTGGTAAATAAAGCTTGTCCCATGATTTGGAACTACATCCTTTTATCTTTGCACTCATAGTGTAAGATTTTGAGAATGAAAGATGGGATAAAAGTTCCTGTCCAAGACAATTTTGATAAGTCAATAAAAACAAAATATCGATATGGCTGAACAATTTGAAGAGTTCGACGATTTTAAGCCTGCAAAGGTTGATGATGGTGTGAATAGTACGGTACAGAAGGTTATCGAAAAAGAACTTTCTGAACTAGAATCGTTCAAAGCTGAAAGTGACGAGATAATATTCGGTTATGAAGAACCCAAACAGGCTCTTACCGAAATGATGGTTGAGTATATCCAAAATGTTGGTGATGTAAACGATGTTAACTTTTGTAGTTTTAATTCAGGTAATGGTGAGGCTATTGACGCTTGGGGATATAGCGGAGACGAAGACATGACCTCTATAGACCTTTTCCTTACAGTACTTGTTGACCCAGAAAAGAGCAATACTTTACCTAAGTCGGAGATTGAACGACACTTCAAGTGGATGGAGAAGTTCTTCGAGCGTTCTCATTCTGGCACTATGTTCTCGCGTATTACCGACAAACGTAGTGACCTCTATCAGATTGCACAATTGATAAATGAAGCCGAGAAGATTGATCGTGTGAGGATGTTCCTGATGACCAATGCAATAATTCCTTCCAACTTGGAATTAGACGAGAAGGAAACTGATGAAGGAACGATGATGGAGTACCATCTTTGGGATGTGAGGCGCATAAAAAAGCACGATGATATTCTTCGTGGCAAGGAAGCCGTAGTCGTAAATTTTGAGGATAAGGGCTTCTGTCCGCTTCCTTGTATCAAGATGCCGGATGTGTCCAATCGTGTAGAATGCTATCTTGCTATTATACCGGGAGAAACTCTATCGAAGGTTTACAACCTATATCATCAACATATTCTTGAACAGAATGTTCGTACATTCCTTCAGTTCAAGGGGGCGAGCAACAAGGGTATCCGTGATACTTTGATTGGACACAAGCCTACTGCTGCACAGAAGGCAAAGGGCGACAAAGAGCGTCCTGCAGAACCTGATATGTTCTTTTCATACAACAATGGTATTTCTACAACTGCTACAGATATAGAGATACGTGATACTGAGCAAGGACCTGTTATCGTTAAGATTACAGATTGGCAGATTGTGAATGGTGGTCAGACAACGGCAAGCATTAGTGCCGTTATGAAGATGAAGGACACCGATCCTGAAATGATTAAGCAGGTGTTTGTTGCCATGAAGGTGTCTGTTATCAAAAAGAAGGAAGCCAAGGAAGATCTTGTGCCTCGAATCTCGCAGTTTGCCAACACACAGTCCGCTGTTAAGAAATCTGATTTTGGCATAAACGAGCCATTCCTTCAAGAACTCGAGCAACAGTCACGTCTTGTGTGGGTAAAGAATTCTCAAAACAAAGAAATTTCAAAGTGGTTCTTTGAGCGTACTCGCGGTCAGTATATGGATAAGGCAAAACATACAGCTAATGCTCGTGAGGAAAAAGAGTATTATGAAGAATACCCTAAGACTCAGATGTTTGATAAGACTATGCTAGCCAAGTATATACTAGCATGGGAACAAGAACCTCATATCGTATGTACAGGTGGAGAAAAGTGCTATACTGCATTTTTCAAGAAAATGGTGCTTTCAAAATTTCGTGTGGATGAACGAACTTATAAGCAGACAATAGCAAAATGTATTCTTTTTAGAACAATTGATGCCTACTATGGTAAAGATGGTATAAAGCTTATGGGGTATAAATCCAATATGGTAGCTTATACACTTGCTGTTTTGTCTTATCTGACAAACAAATCTCTTGATCTAGAAACTATATGGAAAGAACAATGCGTTATCACTCCTTCCGTTTATAATGAGATAGGAGGTGATATGTCATCCGTTATTGCAAAACTGCTTGCTGGAAACGGAAGCGTTACATACAAAGTAAAGACTTCTCAATTTGCAGCAAACGGAAGAAAAGTAAACAAGTGGGTGGTTAAGTCAATAACTGATACAGACATAAGTAGCATCAAAGCCACAACACTTTATTCTGTAATGCAAATTGTTGCAAAGATTGAACCAATGATTTGGGAGCATATAATGGATGTTGAAACTGGTTCTAACATTGGCGAATATACAAAGAAAATAAGCTGTTGGAATTCACTATGCGCTAAACCTTTTAATAGGAACATAACAATCCCTTCAAATATCATTTCTAAAGAAAAGGAAATCGAACTGACCCCATCAATGATGCACATGGTAGAAACTGCAAACAGTTATGACTACGAAACATGGCATGATATCAATATATGGGGTAAAGAAACTGGCTTGATTTCACCTCGTGATACTGCATTTATGGGTAGTATATATTATTGGTGCAAGCGTGGTAAAGAACTCACTTACAAACAAGCTAGATATGCTATGAATGTGCTTGAAAAGGCGCGTACAGCTGGTTGGGAAGAATAATGGTACGCTATTCTGATATAGAAACGCATGATTCAATTCTCTTCTGTTATCAGAAAGAGATAAAGCATCTTGTCTTTTCCAAGTGGGACACTATGAATAATGTCATGGTTCAGATGCCCACAGGGACAGGCAAGACTATTCTGTTTGCATCTATCGTACGTGACATATGTAATTGGATTATCCAGAATCGCAAACATTCGCACATTCTCATTGTTGCACATGTTAGAGAACTGATACAGCAGGCAACTGATAAACTTGCGAAACGTGGCATTGATAGCGGTATAATCATGAGTGGACATCCTCAGCAACTGGAGAAGATTGTTCAGGTGGCTTCGGTCCAAACCTTCATGTCTGCTCGTAACAAAGACAGGATGTCGCAGGAACAGTTTGACTTTATTATCATTGATGAAGCTCATCATGCTATGGCTCCTCGCTATCAGGACATTTGGGAGATGTACCCCGAGAGCAAGAAACTTGGAGTGACTGCGACACCGTGGAGAATGGATCACTCAGGATTTACTTCAATCTTTGACGACATCATCATATCACATCCTATCGAGTGGTTTGTCAAAGAAGGGTATTTGAGTAATTACGACTACATCTCTATTGCTCCAAATTCGGATATTCAGCATGAGATAAACTCCATTGACCGATTTGGTGTGGATGGTGATTACCTTGAAGAAGAACTCATTAACCGATTTGACAAGGATAGCATCAGAGCCAAGTTGTACGATGCCTATTGTCAATTCTGCAAAGGTAAAAAAGGTATTATCTATGCCATCAACCGCCAACATGCAGCCAACATACTCAGCACATACCAGAGCCATGGAGTTTGTATTGCCATGATTGATGGAACAACACCAAAGGTGCAAAGAGAAGAATTGTTGGAGAAATTTCGTGCTGGAATATTGCAAGTCATCGTGAATGTCAATATCTTTTCTGAGGGCTTTGATTGTCCAGATATAGAGTTCATACAGTTGGCTCGACCTACAAAGTCGCTTGCCATGTATCTGCAACAGATTGGTAGAGGACTCCGCGTATCGAAGGATAAAGACAAAGGACTTATCCTTGATAACGTTGGATTGTACAATCGCTTCGGAACACCAATGGCAAATCGCAGATGGTATTATCATTTCCTTGGACATGAGACAGATCCTTTTGTATACAATGATGGTACAGGTCTGACTAAAGATATTGTTTTTGAAGAACGAGAGCCTGATTATAGTGAAGGTGATGAACAAATGACATTGGTTGAACATGCTGAAGGAGGTCGGCAAATACGAAAAGCTGAGTCTGAAGATGCAGGTCATGGCATTGGGGATTTCAATGTTTTCAAAAAACAAGGTAAGTATGGCATCTGTAGCAGAAATAACCGAACCATCATTCCACCTGTTTACGAAGACATGCACCCGTACTATAAAGGCTACATCCCTTTCAAGTTGAATGGCAAGTGGGGTATCATGCTGAGCAACGGAGTTGTTAAAGTCAAGCCGAAGTACTATTTGATTAGTGCTTTTGAGGATGGCAAAGCTGAAGTAAAAAATACAACTGATAGCGAAAGCTATTACATTAACGACAAATTAGAAAGAATATAAGATATGGCTACAACCATTTACACTTACTTGCACAATGATGATCTAAATGGCTCGCGTATAGTGAGTATGGATGATTGTATGTGTAAGTTATACAATATCAAGAGGGATGATTCGGAGTTTTTGAAAGACTTCAATGAAGACCTTAAGAAACCAGCTCTTTACGTTTTGCTTAACAAAGATAACAGAAAAGCCTACATTGGTGAAACTGATGACTTCAACAAACGTATTGTTCAGCATTTGGCAAAGAAAGATTTCTGGGATGAGGTGCTGGTGTTTCTTGGAAGCAATGATGATACTCTTAGCAAAACAGAGGTTCAGCACTTGGAATACCTTGCGTATAACAAAGCGTTAGACGTTAAATCTTGTGATTTGTCTGAGAACACCCAAAGCCCAAAGCAACCACACATGAACGTGATGCAGAAAGCAAAGACGGAGAAATTCTTCAAATACGTACAGTTTTTGGCGAAATTCGTAGGATGTGACATCTTTGAAAGAAGACCTAACGTAGCGCTTACTGCCACATCGGAAGCTGCACAACCAATAGTATTGCCTGTTCCAATTGATTTGACAAAAGAAGACCTTAGTGGTAAGGTCTATTTATCATTAAATAATGAAGGTAAATACTCTAAGCGAGAAATGGTACTTGCTATTGTCAAAGAGTTTGTAAAGCAGAATCCAACTGCATCATTCAATGAATTAAAAGCTACTTTCAAAAGAAACTATCTTGGGCAGTTTTGTCGATATGAGTTTCTAGAATCAGATATAGAACGTGCAAAAGACTGGAAAAAATTAGGTGAAGACCATGTTCACTATTTTACAAAAGATGTGCTTACTAGTGGAGATGATATTCGGTTTGTGGTTTGTGTTGAATGGGATAGAAATAATATCGTTCCAGTGCTTGGAATAGCTAAGGCATTAGGATGGAAAACAAAAATAATAAAATGAGTCTGTTAAGAGATATCATAAATCCCGAACAAATGATTGGTGTTAAATTGCTTTCAGACGCCGATTTAGGACGCTCACCATTGAGTAATCAAACTCATATAGGGTTGAGTATTAAAACATTGACATTTCTTCGTAATGGTGAAATCGTCGATGATGCTCATTTTATATACAAAGATAACTGTTGCTCGTTATGTTGTAATTTTGATATGATATTACGAGAAGACGGGCGAATTGATGCGCCCAAAATACGTAAAGGATATGTGGGAGATAGTATTGTCGATGAAATCCGAAGACTTTGCTATGAAGATCCAGGATATGATTGGTATCTTGTGTGGTTTGGATTAATGAACCATGAGGTGATTTTTTGGCTAATAAGAGAGGAGTCAGAGGACTATGAATTGTTTGCGCATTTTCTGTGTTCAAAGATGAAAGTTTATAGCGTGTATCAAAAAGAATACAATTTAATCACAGATACAATAGAGAAGAAGTTGAATAGGTTTGATTTTTGGAAAGACATAATTGAAAAGTAATGAAGTTTGAAAAAATAAAATACAAGATGGTTGACCTCTTTGCAGGTTGTGGTGGTCTTAGCTGTGGATTAGAACAGGCTGGATTTACGCCATGGTTTGTAAATGAGATTGTTGAGACATTTTGCAATACATATAAAAGAAATCATGAGTTAAGCGATGACCACTACTATGTTGGTGATATCAATGAACTCAATAATCATATCGAAAAGTATAAAGAATACTTGTCCGATATAACATTAGTATGCGGTGGACCTCCATGTCAGGGTTTCTCTATGGCAAATCGCCAGAGAATTCTTGATGATCCTCGCAACCAACTATATAAGGCTTATTTGACATTCCTTAGCCATGTTCGTCCTAAGTTTTTCATCATGGAGAATGTAAAGGGTATGGCAAATAAAATTGAGGAAATAAAGCAAAACTTCAATGATTTTCTTGGGGACGAATACCAATTTGACTATATGCTACTAAGAGCACAGGATTATGGCGTGCCTCAAAACAGAGAACGCTTCATCATGATTGGCAATCGTATGGGCATCGATCCTAAAGATATATTTGAGGAAATCTATAAACAGAAGCGACCTGCTTTTACCCTTCATGACGCTCTTGAAGGACTTCCTCACCTTGAAGCAAGAAAAGAGAAAGGCGCAAAGGATATTGAAAATGAGCAATCTGGCTTTACTGTTAGGGATTTTGAATATGTAGATTCTGAGTTCTACCATTTCATCAATGGTGACAGAAAAATAACAAAACTCTATAATCACAAGAATCGCTACAACAACGAGCGTGATATTGAGATATATAGAAGATTGCCACAAGGTGCAAACTCATTACATGAGTCCATTGCCGACATAATGCCTTACAGCAGAAGAAACGACATTTTCAAAGATAAGTACTTCAAACTGGATGAAACACAAATTTGCAAGACAATCACTTCGCACATGAAGTTTGACTGCAACATGTATATTCATCCGTGGGAAGCCAGAGGTTTGAGTCCAAGAGAAGCTGCACGAATCCAGACATTCCCTGATGACTATATTCTCACAGGAGCCCAAAATTTGTGGTATGCCCAAGTTGGAAATGCCGTTCCTGTAAAGTTAGCAAGAGCCATAGGCGTAGGTATAATGAAATTTATTGACAAGAAATGACACATTTAGAATTATTTTCTGGCATTGGCGGTTTCCGTCGTGCGTTAGACCTTCTGACGAACGATGGAATTATGCCGTTTGAATGTGTCGGCTATTCTGAGATTGATGCCAAGGCAAAGCAGACTTATCAAACTAATTATGACGTAGAAGGCGAAACAGACATGGGCGACATTGTTGCCTTTACTGCTAATCCTGCAAACATTGATGCTCTTGCTCCTTTCGACCTGTTGACAGGTGGTTTTCCATGCCAAACCTTCAGCGTGATGGGGCAACAAGCCGGATTCGATGAAGACCGAGGTCTGATGTTCTTTAGAATTATGGATATTATTCATGCAAGACATCCAAGATATGTTTTGTTGGAGAATGTCAAGAATCTGTATCGTCATGATAATGGTAATACTTATGCTAGAATAGAACAGGAATTACAGAATGAAGGTTATCATGTATTTCCAAACATATTCAATACAGTTGACTTCCATCTTCCTCAGAAACGTAGTCGAGTGCTTATCTTTGCCACGACTGAAGACGTGCCAGAAGATTTCGCAGAGGACTTCACTCCAGAGAATGTAAAAGCCTTGTTTGACGAGAACTTTGAGCATTTGGGAGTATCTCACTATGAAACAACATTGGATGTGTTGGAGCGAAACGCAGAGCAAAGATACTTTTTGTCAGAAAGATTGAAACCAACAATTTTGGCAGATGGGTCTGCAAACTTTAGATCACACTCAGATATAAATCAGTTGATCGCAAGAACCTTGACAGCATCGATGCACAAAATGCACAGAGCATGTCAAGACAATTATTATAGCCAGGACTTTATTGAGTCTAATGGCGAAATAAACCATGTTCTTGATTATACCAAAGAGCAGCTTGCACAACTCGATATTAGAAAACTTACTCCACAAGAAGCATTTATGCTCCAAGGATTCCCAGCTCAGTTTGCAACTAATAGTCAGAATGCAGGTGTCTCAAATGGTGCTCTTTACAAACAGGCAGGAAATGCAGTAAGTGTAAATGTCATTTACGCAGTACTATACTATTTGATAACAAACAATATAATTCATGAGTAATATGGAAGAAATCGTTAAACACATTAATGACACTAACGCGAGCTATCGTACACCGAAAGCTGGTGATGCAAAGAATACTGATTTGTTCTTGGATAATGAACATTACAACTTATTTAAAGATTCTGGAGACCAGATAAAAGTTCGTTTCAGTAAAGAGAACCTATCTAAGGCTGTGCTTTTTATTGCGTCCATATTACCAAGAAAATATGACAACTCTTCAATTCACAAATTGATTTCTTACTCACCTTCGTTTGTATTTGAGCAACTTGAATTGTTAGAAGGCTATTTTATTGAGAATGGAGCACCTGTAACTCATAAAGTTCAAACATGGTATGCACGTAAAGACGTGCTCAAAAAAAATGGAGAGACAGATAATAGGTTCTATTTCAATGGGCTGATAGAAGATTTTACATATAAAAACAGTAATGGTGATAATGTTTCAGCAAAGTTTACTATACGTAATTATCTTGCTGGAGGATATTCCGATTTGCATATTTCTAAAAGTGAAGATGGAGTTTTTGATGTGTGGATTACAAATGCAATAGCCCCTACTAGCGATACAAAAGGATTTGAATTGGAGGACAATTATAAACCTTCAAGCAAACTTTCATTACAACAAATAGTTTATGGAGCACCTGGCACAGGCAAGTCGTATGGGGTTGACGAGGATGTAATAAAGTATGCGATGCACGACATCCGTACAACTTTCCATCCCGATAGTGACTACTCAACCTTTGTAGGAGCATACAAACCACAGATGGAGAAGGTGACGGTTCGTGACGATCGTGGCTTTCCAGTAAAAGAGAATGGTCAGATTGTTTATGAGAAGAAAATTGTATATAAGTACACTCAACAGGCTTTTCTGAAGGCATACGTTGCAGCATGGAAAGACTTGGAAAATCCTCATGTTTTGGTAATAGAGGAGATAAATCGTGGCAATTGTGCCCAAATCTTTGGCGATTTATTCCAATTGCTTGACCGCAATGACATTGGTTTCTCTAAATACCCTATTACTGCAGATACTGACATTATGCAGGTGTTGAATGAGGAGTTCGATGGATTGCAAGTTGCCAACGTAGAAGCTATCAACGCCCATTATAAGGATGATGTGGTTTCTGATGTGTTGAGTGGTAGTCGTCTGTTGCTTCCTAATAACCTCTACATCTGGGCAACAATGAACACCAGCGACCAAAGCCTCTTCCCAATTGACTCTGCTTTCAAACGTAGATGGGAATGGAAATACGTTCCTATCAGTAATGCAGGCAAGGAGTGGAAGATATGTGTGAACGGAACAGAATACGACTGGTGGTCGTTCGTGGAGAAAATCAATAACAAGATTTGGGACGCAACACATTCAGAAGATAAAAAATTGGGATACTTCTTCTGTAAGGCAGACAGAAAGGTTAATGAGAATGATGTAGAGAATAGTGTTATCTCTGCTGACCGATTCGTTGGCAAGGTTCTTTTCTATGTGTATAATGATGTGTTCAAGGACTATGGCTTTGATGATGCTATTTTCAAGGATAAAGAGGATGACAATAGTGATTTGTCGTTCCAATGTTTCTTCAAGGCAAATGGCAAACCTAACGAAGAGAAAATAGAGGTGTTCTTGAAGAATCTTGAAGTTAGGTTGGCTTCGGAAGTTGTAGATGCTTCAGTAAACGAAGAAGTGGTTCCAGAAGGTTCACAAGAAGAGTCAAGTGATGTTAATACACTGAGTAATGACATCGAAACTGAAGGAAACGACACGACAAAGTACTCCTTTGATGGTAAGGAAAACCTAGGGAAGGGACAGTTGGCTGTCTCTATAATAGAGAAATACATGAAAGAACATCCCAACCTTTCATATGAGGAGTTGAAAGATATTTTCCCAGATTCAATGATGGGCAATTCTTTGAAACTGATAGGTCTGATCGTCAAAGAAGAGGATGTAAAGAACGCTCCATATAGTTACCAAAAGAAAGCATATGGTTACTTCAAACCAGAACGAAGGTACAAAGACATAAATGGTGTGGATTTCTTTGTCAGCAATTATTGGAACATTACAAACATTAAAAATATTATTGACTTTGCAAAACAACAAGGTTGGATAATTGAGTCTAAGTAGCAAGTTACTATACGCATTTTTATTGTAGAATATCAATTTAGCATAGCAGATGGACAAGGAAAACAAACTGATACTCTATAAGGATGAAGAGGGCAAAGTGAACGTGAATGTGCGCTTTGCTGACGAGGATGTGTGGCTGACAAGAGAGAATCTTGCTGAGATTTATGCGACCACCCCTCAGAACATTAGCCTTCATGTCGGCAACATATACCAAGACAAAGAATTGAGTGAAGAGGGAACTCGAAAGAAATTCTTTCTAGTTCGTCAAGAGGGCAAACGACAGGTGCATAGGGAGATTGACCACTACAATCTTGACATGATTATCGCCCTTGGTTACCGTGTTCAGTCGTCTATTGCTGTGCGCTTCCGCCGTTGGGCTACTCAGCGCTTGCATGAATACATCCAAAAAGGATTTACGATGGACGACGAACGTCTGAAGCAAGGCGGCAACCGATATTTCAAGGAACTGTTGCAGCGCATCCGTGACATCCGCAGCAGCGAACGAAATTTCTATCAGCAGGTTACGGACATCTATGCTACATCAACCGACTACGACCCTCGGGCGAATATGACAAAGCTGTTCTTTGCCACCGTGCAGAACAAGATGCACTATGCTGTGCATGAACATACGGCAGCAGAACTTATCTATGAAAGAGTTGATAATGAGAAGCCTTTTGTGGGTATGACCAACTTTAAGGGCAACTATGTGACACGTGATGATGTGAAAATAGCAAAGAACTACCTGTCGGAGTTGGAATTACAGCGTCTGAATCTGCTTACTTCTCAGTTTCTTGACTATGCAGAATTTCAGGCGTTGGAGCAAAATCCAATGACTATGGCTGATTGGATTGCGGCTTTAGACGACCAGATATTGCGATTGAGAAAGAATATCTTAGAAGGGAATGGCACTGTGTCGCATCAAGAAGCCATCGAGAAGGCTGAGCGAGAGTTTGAAATCTATCGTGAACGAGAAATGCGACAGTTAGAGAGTGACTTCGATAAGGCCGTGAAGCGGTTGAGGAACAAAAAGGACAAGGACGACGATAAAACGGAAGTATGAGAATTTTAATTGAAGAATATCAATACACATTAACTGACGAACTCCGTCAGCATGACTTGAAGTGCATCCTAAAAGAATTAGGTGGCTTTGAGAATGTTGAGGGAAAAATCAGTGTCAATTATGTTGGGTACTACTATAGTGCCGAACTGAAGGACTGTGTCTTTATTCTGCCTAAAGTGCTCATAACGGTTGGTGAAAACAAGAAGGAACTGGCATTCGGTGAACATCGACCAGAAGACATTATCAATATCGATAAGGATTCCCCTTTGAGCGAAGAACAAAGGCGCTTCATTTACGAGTTTGCTGTATGGATTTATCGTGCCATAGATGTTTATAGGGCAAAGAACAAGAAGTCTGGCATCATCTATTACAAGCATATTGCCGAGATGAGCAAAGGCAGACGGAGGGTGAGCAACACTTTCCTAGATGTTCTTCTTTCGCTCCTCCAGTTCAACAAGGATAATCAGAATTTCTTCTTTTTCACTCTGAAGAACCAGCACTCAGGATTGAATAAGATTAACTGGACAAAGACCATTTCGAAGAGCCAAGCCTTTGTGCAGGATGAAGCTCCAGTATATTTGAATCCTGTGAACAAAAGACGGCAGATAAACTTTGACGAGGAGCTGCTGGTGATATTTTTCAGTATTCTGAACTACATAAATGACAAGTATGGTTTTTCGGCTGAGATTAACATCAACTTTCCTCTGATACCCAAGGCGCAATTTGAGAACTACATAAGAGGTATGGGCAAGGTACGCCTACATCAAATCAAATACAAGTACTTCTCAGACAAAGCCATCCAACTCTGGGATCTATGCTACGCCTTCTTCGACCGTTCGCACCAGATTAATATTTCAAGCGAATTGCAGGACTATCTGCTTGCCAAGGACTTCAATATTGTCTTCGAAGCAATGATTGATGAACTGGTGGGCGACAAGATTCCTCAGAAAGACAAGCGTCTGCGAGAGTTGAAGGAACAATCTGATGGTAAAATGGTGGATCACATCTATCAATGGCAGAACCTAACGAATAATGAGGATGAGGACAAAACAATATATTATATAGGCGACTCTAAATACTACAAGCGAGGGAATGCCATCGGCAAGGAAAGTGTGTATAAGCAGTTTACCTACGCAAGAAATGTCATACAATGGAATCTTGACCTCTTCAATGATGGCACAGATGAAGAGAAACACGGACATGTGATGCTTCGTGATGATGTGACGGAGGGTTACAATGTAATACCGAATTTCTTTATTAGTGCTCAGCAGAACACACTAAAGAAAGAAGACGACATCCACCTAACTGACAAGAAGGAAAAATATTTCTTCTCCCGTCAGTTCGAGAATCGCCTTTTCGACCGTGATACATTCCTAATAGCCCATTATGATGTAAACTTCCTCTTTATCGTTGCACTTTATGGCAGAAATAACACAAGCGAGAAGGAAAGTTGGAAAAAGAGGGTTAGAGGTATGTTTCGGAAAGAGATTCAAGAGATGCTAAAGAAGAAATACCTCTTCTATGCACTAACTCCTCATGAGAATGTGAATGCCGATGAATACATCCGCGAGAACTTCCAGATGTTGCTTGGTAAGGTGTTCAAACCTTTTGAGGATGTGGATTCTCAACAGTATTTCTCGTTGGCTCTCCGTAATCCCGCAGTTCTAGACAAACCAGAGGAGCAGGAGTTGAAGCAACAGATCGAAACAGAGAATGAAGGCATACGTCAGATTATTGACCAATACTTCTATCGTGCAAAGTGTGATTTGGGTGCAAATCCTTCAATGATAAAGGATTTGCCTAAGGTCGTGCCTGCTCCAGTAGGGTATGTTCCGAATGAGTTCAGAACAAGGTACTTTTTTGAGGCGTTCATGAATAGTAACTTCTTGGTAGGTTGTTATAAAAATACAAAACATCTGAATTGGATCTTTGGTAGGAACGGTAAACGAGACAATATGTATAATATCCGTATTGATAAGGAACGTGATGGCAGCTTTTCAAAAAATAGGGCAAAGAAAGCCCCAGATTTCCTTTTCCTTTACAATTTGGAAGAGCCTACAACTGAAGGATTAATGATGTTCAAAATTCATAATGCCGCAGATACCCCATACGAGTTCATGAAGAGAACACATTATCCAGACCTCAAGGAGGGACGTAATTATGTGAGCTACATCTTAGAACAAGATCCTATCACATTTGGTGATATTGACATTGTACAATTGCTGGTAGATTATAAATTATCTCATCAAGACTTTAAAAAAGGAGAACCAATCTTTATGCTTGGTAAGGATCTTAAAAAATATAGAAAATAGCATAATATTATGAACGCATTAGAATGTAATTGTTCATGGCACTTTGCCAAACAATAGGATGCCAGCCAGGATGTAGGTCCGAATAATGCTGCTGTAGAACTCTTTTTGGCGACACCTTAGCCGTCATTGATACGAGAGTCTATTCAAAATTTACTTGATGTTGTGTACGATAAGACACAAACATTGCGAATGGAGTTTGAATTTGGTACATTACGTATCAGGACTTTTGAGTCATTTTATTTCTGGTAGCCTTTCATGCATAATAAATTGCTTTCTTTGCTGATTATCCGCATCAAGCAAAGAAAAAGCAGAAGGAGTATGAGGAATGGTTGACGTCAGTTGGAGGTTCTGCGATGAGTCCTGATGAATTAATTGCTGATATTCAAAACAGATTATCTTAAAAACAAAGCAAGGGTCGCTTGCAAACAAACGACCCCGTAACTCCTTTAACAACTTGGTTAATGAGCTGGTGCAATATTACAACTTTTTTCTGAAAAACATAAAAAGAAGTAATGTGTTTTTCTGAAAAAGAGCCAAAATAATGATAAAAATCAATCGCTTAGATTGTGTGTTCAATCAGCGTTGGGGTGTTCTAGCTTACTTCTGTAGCGATGCTTGAAACTTGTAGTTCGGGACGAATTTGATGCTCTGAAATATTTCAACGAATGTTTGGGGAATATGTGGAAGATGGAACTCTGACTTAACGTATCATCTTCTTAACGAAAAGAAATGCAAGATTATTTATCGCGAGAACTCCCTCTTTCTCCCCATATCATTTTGCCAAAACTGTGGCAAGTGTGAAAAAAAATGCCTAATTTTGCAACAAAACTCGAAAATATATGTTTACAGCAAAGAAAAGAGAATGGAGTGAGTTGTATACTTTCTTCACGTTGCTAAAGGACGGTAAGGTCACACTTGGCAACAGTCTGGGCAAGCCGTCAAAGCGATTCTTTCCGATACATTGCGTCAAGCGAGAGGAGCACGACGGAAGCCGTTCGTATTTCATTGAGGATGAAGACGTGCGCATCGTTCCCGAGGAGGGCGACGAATACCGTATTCCGCGCGAGGACTTCGGAACGGTGGCTATGATGGTGCTCGAAGCAATGAAGGGTCATTCAGAAGAAGACGACATCGAGTCGCCAGAGGGCGTTGAGGAGTTTCTCGACGCGGTTAAAATCTTCAACCTTGAGGCTCAGACCGAAGACCGTACCGACCTCTTCATCGTGTTCTACACTCAGGGCGTACCGCCAATGGGATTCCGCATCTACTCGCGCGTAGGAACGATGGACCCTCTGATGGACGGCGGTCGTGCTGCCAACATCAAGTATCATCTCGACGGAATAAAGATACCTACTCCGGCGGTAAACAAGATTAACGCTACCGAGGCGAGCGAGAATCCGGTGGCGCGCCGAATGATGATGGTAGAGGCTATGGGCGGCGTGCTCAAGTTCGACGATGCTGCCGACAAGGTGTTCCGTAGCAACCTTAACCTCATCGACCTGCACTTTCCGCGACTGCTGGGCGAGATGACACGAATGATGTATCTTGACGGAACAAGCCGCGTGCGCGACCTCGTAGACAAGATGAAGGAACTGAACCCCCTGAAGATAAAAGACGAGCTGATAGAGAAGCACGGATACTACGAATACAAGGTTAAGCAGTTCCTTATGGCGGTGGCTCTGGGAATGCGCCCAACAAAGGTGTTCGACGGATTTACGGGCGTGGTTAGCGGCTTCATCTTTGTTGATGCCAGCGGCAAGCCTCTGTGCTACAGCGTAAACGACAGGGCGGTATTCGAGAACTTCCTTCTGAATAACACCCGACTTGTACACGGCAACGTGGAGCGCGACCACTACGGATATCTGGAGCGCGAGAACGGCCAATGGTATTTCAGACTTAACGCCAAGGTGGCACTTACAAAGAAATAAAAGACGATGCGCAACGACGTTTCAGAACGCTTGCGCCGATGGGCGGCTGAGTATCACACGGCCGCCTTCGTTGCAAACGACCCCGTGCAGTTTCCGCATCGCTTTGCCCAGAGGCGCGACATCGAGATAAGCGGACTGCTTACCGCGCTTATGAGCTTTGGAAACCGAAAGCAGATTGTGCTGAAGGCTGATGCCCTGCATGCAATCATGGGCGTGTCGCCCTACGATTATGTGATGAGCCTTGGGTGGCAGACCGATTTTCAGGCAGGGAGAAAAGAAAGTTTCTACCGAATGTTGATGTATGCCGATTTCAACGGCTTCTTTCAGAAACTGCACGACTGCTACGTGCGTTTCGACTCGCTCGAGGACTGTCTTCTAACGCTCGATGCCGAGTCGCCGTTTCGCGCCATCTGCCAGTTTATGCAGGTCAGCGACAAGAGTCCTCAGAAGAAACTGAACATGTTTCTGCGCTGGATGATAAGGCGCGACAGCGAGGTTGATTTCGGGTTGTGGCAGAAGTACAGTCCGTCGCAGCTCATCATTCCGCTCGATGTTCATGTGTGCCGTCAGGCTTTCGAACTGGGGCTTATCGACAAGGAGACATTCTCGCTTGCCAACGCCCGCAAGATAACCGACGCTCTGGCCTCCATCTTTCCCGGCGACCCCTGCCTCGGCGACTTTGCACTTTTTGGATATGGAGTAAACAACAAATAAAACTATGGATTTCAAAGATTTGATAAGAACGCGCCGCAGTATGCGCAAGTTTACCGACGAGAAAGTAACCGAGCCCGAAGTAAAGATGCTTTTGCGCGCAGCACTTATGAGCCCGTCGTCAAAGAGTATTCGCAACTGGAACTTTGTCGTTGTCGACGACAAGGAAACGATAAAGCAACTTGCCCATTGCAAGAAGATGGGAGCCGAGTTCCTTGAAGGTGCTCCGCTTGCCATCGTCGTAACCGCCAATCCAACGGAGAACGACGTGTGGATTGAGGACGCCTCTATTGCATCGCTCATGATTCAACTTCAGGCCGAAGAACTGGGACTTGGCTCTTGCTGGGCGCAGATTCGCAACCGCGCGGCAGAAGACGGAACGCCTGCCAACACCATCGTTCACAACATACTCGGACTGCCCGACAGCCTTGAGGTTCTGAGCATCATCGGCGTTGGTCACAAGGCAGCCGAGCGCAAGCCTATGGAGGACGACAAGCTGCTGTGGAATCAGGTTCACTACAACAAGTTCGGTAACACAAAATGAGAATAGTAATGGTTGGTGCCGGCAATCTGGCAACGCACCTGAGCCGTGCCTTGCACAACGCAGGGCACGATATATTGCAGGTTTTCAGCCGTACCGAAGAGAACGCCCGGCTTCTTGCCGGCAGACTGGACGCTGGTTTCACCACCTCGCTTGCAAGTCTTAGTGCCGAGGCCGATATCTACATCGTCTCGATAAAAGACTCTGCCCTTGTAGAGTGTGTTTCGGACATCTGTCGCGGAAGGGAAGACAAACTCTTTGTGCATACCGCCGGAAGCATAGCCATGCAGGTATTCGAGGGGCATTGCCATAGGTTTGGCGTGCTGTATCCCATGCAGTCGTTCAGCAAGGGCAGGGAAGTCGATTTCTCGGTCATCCCGTGCTTTGTCGAGGCTAACAATGCCGACGATGAGGCTGTGATCGAGTCGCTTGCATCGTCCGTGTCGCAGAGCGTGTGGCATTTCTCGGGCGAGCAGCGCAAGTATCTGCATCTGGCAGCCGTCTTTGCCAACAACTTTACCAACCACATGTATGCTCTTTGTGCCGAGATGCTTGCGCAGCACGACATTCCGTTCAGCACTATGATTCCGCTCATAGACGAGACGGCGGCAAAGATTCACACGCTCGAGCCTCGCAAGGCGCAGACCGGTCCGGCGGTTCGGTTCGATCGCAACGTTATGGACAAGCAGAAGGCTCTGCTCGCCTACAGTCCCGAGCTTCAGCAGATATACGAGTTGCTGAGCAAGAGTATTCATAAAACATCAACAAAATGATAAATTACGACCTTTCGAAAATAAAGATGATTGCCTTCGATGTAGACGGCGTTCTAAGTCGCGAGACAATCACGGCATATCCCAACGGCGAGCCTATGCGTACCGTTAATATCAAGGACGGATATGCCATTCAGCTTGCCGTTAAGCGTGGCATTCATGTTGCCATAATAACCGGCGGATGTACCGAGGCTATAAGGGTTCGCTACACGTCGCTCGGCGTAGAGGATGTGATAATGAAGGCTGCCGTAAAGATAGGCGAATATCGCCGTCTGCTCGAGAAATACGGTCTGAAGGACGAGGAGGTGCTCTACATGGGCGATGACATCCCTGACTACGAGATTCTTTCGGTATGCGGATGCCCTTGCTGTCCTGCCGATGCCGCGCCCGAGATTAAGAACGTGTGCCGATACATCTCGCACAAGGAGGGCGGCATGGGCTGCGGTCGCGACGTGATTGAGCAGGTGCTGAAGGCGCAAGGCAAATGGATGGGCGACAAGGTTGCCTTCGGATGGTAAAAACAAAAAACAAGAAGTAAGATGAATATAATATTGGCGAGCAATTCGCCTCGCAGAAAGGAACTTCTGGCTGGTCTGGGCATAGAGTTCGAGGTTAAGACAATTCCGGGCATCGACGAGAGCTTTCCCGACACGCTCAGAGGCGAGGACATTCCAAAGCATATCTCGGCAAAGAAGGCTGAGGCTTACAAGCAGATTATCGGCGAAGACGACCTTCTGATAACTGCCGATACGATAGTCTACGTAGACGGCGAGGTTCTTGGCAAGCCAACAGATGCTGCCGATGCCAAGCGTATGCTCAGGAAGCTGAGCGGACGTACGCATCAGGTGATAACTGGCGTGAGCATCGTAACTACCAAGAAGCACAGTTGCTTTGCCGTAACCACGAATGTGTCGTTCGATGTGCTTACCGACGAGCAGATTGACTTCTACATAGAGCATTACAAACCGTTCGACAAGGCTGGCGCATACGGCATACAGGAATGGATTGGCTACGTTGGCGTTACTGGCATCGAGGGTTCTTACTTCAATGTGGTGGGCTTGCCTGTTCAACGTCTTTACAAGGAGTTGCAGAAGTTTTTGACAATTGACAATTGACAATTCAAAATTCATAATTCATAATTCATAATTGGTTGTGGAGTGTCGTCGCAAATAAAAAGAGTCGTTTTTCTTCATTCACGAAAAACGACTCGTTCATCACCAAGTTAAGCTGAATTTGCAATTCTGCTTAGAAGAAAATGGGAATTTGTAATTCCCACCGCTGAAAAAATTACGCGTAAATACTTTGTCTATGAATAACAACGTAATTTGCGTCCCTTCGTTCGTAAGCAACCACAAGTTGAGCGCGGAAATTCAGCAGAACTAAAGGAAAAATAGTATGGGAAATATTTTCATGAAAATCATAAAGTTTATTTCTTTTGCAGCGAAACCTATAGCAATACTTACCGAAGCTATAGC